>JAAYLV010000010.1 GCA_012521755.1 Bacillota bacterium
AAAATGGACTCCAACCTCGTCCATGACCTCGACACTGATTACTGATGTAGCACTTCCTACAGCTGGGCGATCAACCCGACCACCGTAAAGGGCTGACATAAATCGCTCTTTCGGTGACATGTAGCCCGCATCGCGCATTTCCCACGCCCCCTCGACGCCTATTTTGAAGTCTCCTAAGTCGTCTTGTGTATGTGACCATTTCAATCCCCAATTTTGGTTCTCCTTTAGTCAAAATGACAAAAATCCATTTTCGTTCTGATTCATCTTGCGAGCGTGGGTGTATCCCCTTTGCCCAATCTTCTGAAAGGACTTGGGCGATCAGCTCCTTTGGAGCGCACCCTTGCCGAGGGGCTGTAACCGGCTGCTCCTTGGAAAGGCTGGCGATGATCAGCGTTCCTCTTTGAGATAGCCCCCCACCCTGGCGAGTCGATTCATCTCCTGGATCATTTGCTGCGCCCGCCGCATTTCCGCAGTCACCCGCTGGCCAAGAAAGTGTACATCGCCCCAGGGACGCTGGATGCTCCGGCCGCTGCGGCCAGCCATCTGGACGAGGGTGCCGGCATCGAAGACGGGATGATGGGCGAATAGGACCAGGACATCGGCGCAGGGCACGGTGATCCCCCGCTCAAGGAGAGTAGTCGTCACCAGGACGCCCCCCTGGTCGGCGAAAAGGGCGCGCTTTTCACTTCGCTGCGGATCGCGGGCGTGGGTGTAGGCTACTTGGGAGCCCAGCTGGGAGGAAAGATGCCTGCCTACCGCCTCGCTCAGGGCGACCGTTGGCACGAAGACGAACAAAGGGAAGCCTTGCTGCAGAGTCTTATGGATGATTTCCCAACAGATGGGAGGCAGCCGGAGGGGAGTCTGGGACATAGGTCCGGCAAGGAGCTTGGGCTCCGGCACCGGATGTCCGTGATAGCGGGCGGGGATGGCGATGAGGGGAAGGCGGCCCCAGCGGGCCCGGCGATGGAGGGCGGGGCTTGGAGTGGCCGTCATGTAAACAAGCCGGCCGTCATCCTTGAGGGAGCGCTGCAAAGCCCGGGGCAGCAGGCGGCTGCCGTGGTAGGGATAGGCGTCGGATTCATCGAGGATGGCCAAGTCAAAAGCCCGGTAGAACCGAAGGGTTTGATGGGTCGTGGCCAGGACTAGCTGACTTAAGGGGCCCCACTCCCTCCGTCCGCCGTAATAGACGCTGATGGGAAGACCGGGGAAGGCTTTCTTCAGCCTAGGCTCCAGCTCGATGACCACTTCCCTGCGGGGAACGGTGAACAAAACCCGCTGGCCTCGGGCTAGGGCATGGGCAATGGCCGGGAAGGCCACTTCTGTCTTGCCCGCACCGCAAACGGCCCAGATGAGGACTTCCCTCGATGAATGCAGAGCATCGACCAGCTGGAGGGAGGCCCTTTCCTGGGCTAGAGTCAGCTCACCTGGAAAGACCGGCTGGATTGGACAGGGCGCGGCTTTGTCTGCAAAGGGAGCAAAGTAAAGGAGGCGGCAGGCACGGATCTCTCCCATAGACGAACAGTCCGGGCAGCGCTCACAGTCTTCGCGGCGGCACAGGGGACAATACTCCCTCTGGGTATCCTGGCCTCCACAGCGGGCGCATCCCGCCGAATCGATCCCGGGCCGGCGATCGCAGCGGCCCATCAGATAAAGGAGGTGAAGCTCGTCCTCGACTGGTCTTCCCAGGGCCCAAGCGGCTTCCGAGGGCAAGAGCATGCGGCCGGCGATGATTTCTTCCGTCTTTTCCGGCCGTCCGGGAATACGGCCGGGCCTTAACCGGGGATCGCCGGGAGGCTGACCAAAGCCCCTTTGCCAGAGCCAGCGGCTCGCCTTTCGCCAGAGACCTTGGGGGCTCCTGGGCCGATTGAAAATGCCCCCCCTAAGGTGTCTAACCAGGGAGACTGCTTCCCGGGCGGGGAGGGGACTGCTCAAAACGGCCCCCTCCGCCTGCAGATAGGCGGCATCCAAGGAAGGATCGGGCGAGTAGTCGATGCGGAGCTGGTCCCCATCTTCCAGGAAGTAGACGGTATACAACCGGTTCATCCCTCAATCAGGCCCCGGAGCCTGCGGTCCAGGAGGCTGTAGCGGACATCGATCTTGTTGTTTTTCACCGCGATGGCGATGGCTTTCTTGGTGCCGACGAATACGGCAAGGCGCTTAGCCCGAGTGAGGGCAGTATACAGCAGGTTTCGCTGCAGCATGATGAAATGCTGGGTAGTCACCGGGAGGACTACCGCGGGAAACTCGCTGCCTTGACTTTTGTGTACCGACACGGCATAGGCCAGGGCCAATTCATCCAGATCCTCCGGGCCGTAGGCGACAACCTTGTCCCCTTGCTCGTCGGCAAACTGAACCAGAACCTTTTGCTCCTCCCCATCGATCCGGAGGATGCGGCCCATTTCGCCGTTGAAGATCATCGTCTGGTAATTGTTCTTGATCTGCATCACCTTATCCCCTTCTCGGAATAGACGACTGCCCGAGCGAACGACCCCCTTGTGGGGGTTGGGGGGATTAAGGGCTTCTTGCAGGACTTTGTTTAGGTTGTCCACCCCTGTGATCGTGCGCCGCATGGGGCTTAGGACCTGGATATCTTCGACGGGATCGCAACTTAAGTAGCGGGGGAGCCTATCTTTCACCAGGCCCTTAATCAAGGCAACGATGTTTTGGGGCTCACCCTCTTCGATGAAGAAAAAGTCTCCTTCCCGGGTCGTCAAGATCGGGAACATGCCTTCATTGATGCGGTGCGCATTCTTGACAATGAGGCTCTCCCCCCGCTGCCGGAAGATCTCCGTCAAACGCACCGTCTCGACGACGCCGCTGGTGATTATGTCCCGGAGGACGTTCCCCGGCCCGACGGACGGCAGCTGGTCCACATCCCCGACCAGTATCAACCGGGTGCCGGGGGCAATGGCCTTCAGCAACGAATGCATGAGGGAGATGTCCACCATGGAAACCTCATCGATGATAACAGCCCCTTGGGATAAGGGGCGATCCTCATCCCGCTGAAAACAAGGCCTGCCTTCCACTATGCCGAATTCAAGGAGGCGGTGGATGGTCTTGGCTTCAGCCCCCGTCGCTTCTTTCAGGCGGCGGGCCGCCCGGCCTGTAGGCGAGGCCAGGGCTACCCGCACGCCTTTTTTCTTAAGAAGCTTGTGGATGAAGCGAATGATGGTGGTCTTGCCCGTCCCCGGCCCGCCGGTGATGACTATTACGCCCCGGCTCAAGGCCCGCAGCACAGCCAGCCTTTGCTGGGGGGCCAGGGTCAAGCCGGCATCCCGTTCGGCGAGGTTCAGCGGCCCTTCCATATCCTCCAGGTCTCCCTGGAAGCTGGCCTGTAAAGCCAGGAGCTTGGCTGCAACGCCCCGCTCCGCAGCCCACAGATAGCGGGGATAAATGCAAGTCTCACCGTCCACATGGACGGATGCAGCCTCGTCCAGTCCCTCTAGCGCGGCGTCAACCTTAGCTTCATCTACTTCCAGAAGTTCCATGCCCCGCCTAGTTAGCTCTTCCCGGGGAAGGTAGACATGTCCCTCTTCGCTGGCTAAGTGGAGAATATAGTTCAAACCAGCTCTAATGCGACCGGGGGAGTCGGCCGCGATGCCGAGGTTGGCAGCGATCTGGTCGGCAATCTTAAAGCCGATGCCGTAGACATCCGCGGCAAGACGATAGGGGTCGGTCCTGACCACATCCACGGCCTGGGGGCCGTATTCCTGGTAGATCCGCGCCGCGTACGCGGGGCTGACCCCATGGCCTTGCAAAAAGACCATCACATCCCGCACTTCCTTCTGGGATTGGAAGGCGGCCGCGATGGCCTCTGCCCTGATGGGTCCGATCCCTTCCACCTCCGCTAAGCGGTGGGGTTCTTTCTCCAGGATATCCAGGGTCGCCAGGCCAAACTTGTCCACTAACCGCTTAGCCATCACGGGTCCGATGCCCTTCACCGCCCCGGAGGCCAGGAACCGCTCGATCCCTTCCCTGGTTGCCGGAATGACCGTCTGGTAATCCTCCATCTTGAGCTGGCGACCGTATTCCGGGTGATTGACCCACTGGCCCCACACGCGGAGAGTCTCGCCCTCATTGATGGCGAGGAAGTTCCCCACCACCGTCACCAGATCCGGCCCTTCCGTCTTCAGTCTTGCCACTGTGTAACAGTTTTCCTCATTGCGGTAGACGATCCGGTCTACCTGGCCCTCAAGCTCCGCCAATGCCATCCTCCTTGAGATAGTAGCTAACCCGGCGCTAGAACCGGGTTTAGTAAGAAACTTCGCCGGAGAAGGAAGCCTTTCCTCCCCGCAGGCTCAGTCAAGCTCTATCAGTCCGCTCCGAACGGCCCACAGGGCAAGCTGGGTGCGGTCATCGATTCCCAGCTTCCGGTAGATATTGCTCACGTGATTCTTCACCGTATGCTCACTGACGAACAGCTTCGCGCCAATTTCCTTGTTGGTCAGTCCTGTAGCCATCAGCATGGCTATTTCCCGCTCCCGAGGAGTGAGACACTCCTTTCCCCCTCGACCCCGGACGTTTTTTCTCGGTTTATCTTCATGCATCTGGTCTAGCCCCCATCCCTGCAGTCCCTGTCCGCCGGGCAAAGGCCCAGTGGGGGGTCTTAGTCTCAGTACATATTATTCCAAGCCCCCCCGGGCGGTGTGGTGATGGAGGAAAATAGCCAGATGGGACCAGTCCTAGCTGATAAAGTCCAGTTGGTCGCCCACCCTCGTATTGGTCTGCAGCACCGTTCCCCTGGGCAGTTCAATCACATAATAACTGCCGCGTATGACCGCCCCCAAGCGGTTACGGCGCAGGGGCGCCAGAATGTGGAGAACCCGCCTTTGCTCAGAAACGTAGAGGACATCGATGTCGAAGGACATAAACAACCCATGAACCGCGTTGCAGGGCACCAGCATCAACCCTTTGCCCGGAGACAGCTCCCGTCGACCCAGGAGCCCCACGAGCCGGGTCCAGAAAGTGTCGGCCACCTCCACCTCCTCGGCGACTACTGTGCCGCGGGTGGTATTGATGACCTTGATCGAGTCCATGTTCATTGATCCCCCCATAGGACCCGTCAACTCGGGTCAATTCTTACCATGAAGACAAAGGCAGACCTCAACATCGGCAGCGGCGGTGCACATT
>JAAYLV010000067.1 GCA_012521755.1 Bacillota bacterium
AAAACAGGGCCTTCACCTCCCGAATTCCTTTGGTTTTATTATAGCACTTGGGGATTCCCTTTTCCTTCGGTTTCTGGTATGATGGCTGTGTACAATTATGTGCACAGGCTGGGGGAGGGAGTAGGGTTTGCAGTCCGACCTGGTTCGCATCGGAGACAAGCTGATCAGCCGGAAGAAGATTATGCGGACGGTGGAGCGCATTCTCGAACTTCGCTCCCAAGGCTCGTCCCAGCAGGAAACGGCCGATATGCTGGGCCTTGACCGCCCCTTCGTCTCCCGCTTGGAAGGCTTGGGGGAGGTCCGCAAGGGAGAGCGCTTGGCCTTGATTGGCTTTCCCATCCGCAATGGGGAGGAGCTGCGGTCCATGGCCCTTAGCGAAGGAGTCGATTTTGTCCTCATCCTGAATGAAAAGCAGCGTTGGCATTTTGTGACGGGGCGGACGGGAGCCGATCTGTTCAATGAGGTCGCGGAGATGCTGGCGGGCCTGCGCCAGTTCGATACCGTCATTTTCCTGGGCTCCGACCGGCGCCTGCGCTGGGCTGAATCCATCTGGGACAATGTTCTTGGCATCGAAATAGGCGCCTCCCCCATTACCGAGGACAAGTATGTGGATCCTGAGCTGGTGCGTCAACTGATTCGTTCAGTAAGGTGCCCATAGCCAGCATCATCACCGAAGGAGGGGCCCCTGTGGCAGATTTGATCAAAGTGGTTAGCGTCAGTCTCGGATCGTCCCGCCGCAACATGGAGGCTGAAGTGGATCTGCAAGGGAGAAGGGTCTTGGTGCAGCGGGTGGGAACCGACGGCGATATGCGGCGGGCGGAAGAGATGATCAGGGACCTTGACGGCAAAGTCGACGCCCTTGGGCTCGGGGGCATCGACCTTTACATTTGGGCCGGGGACAGGCGCTACGTCTTTCGCGACGCCCAAAGGCTGGCCCGCGCTGCAAAGGTAACGCCGGTAGTGGACGGCAGCGGTTTGAAGAACACCCTGGAACGCTGGGTCATCCAGTATTTGTCGCGGGAGGCTGGCATCCAGCTTGCCGGCAGGAAGGTCCTGATGGTCTGCGCAGTTGACCGCTTCGGCATGGCTGAGGCCTTGGTCGCGGCCGGTGCGGAGATGATCTTCGGGGATCTGGTCTTTGCCCTGGGCATACCCTTGCCTTTGCGCCGGCTCAAGGACCTTCATTTAGTCGCTTCCATTGCCGCCCCCATCATCACCAAGCTGCCCTTCAAGTGGGTCTACCCGACGGGGGAGAAGCAGAATAGCAACCCCGTCGAAACCCGGGAGACTTATATCCGCCTGTATCAGTGGGCAGACTTCATCGCCGGGGATTATCATTTCATCCGGAGGTTCATGCCTAAAGACCTTGCGGGCAAGACTATCATCACCAATACGGTGACCATCGAAGATGTGGAGGAGCTTCGCCGCCGGGGAGCCTCTCGCCTGGTGACGACTACTCCCGACATCGGCGGACGGTCGCTCGGGACCAACGTGGTGGAGGCCATGGCCGTCGCCATGGAAGGCCGCAGTCCCGAAGAGATGACTCCCGATGACTACTTGCGGTGGCTCCAGGGGGTCGGCTTTCAACCGCGCATCGAAGAACTGAATAAGTGAGAGGAGAGAAGGGCGAGGCCCGACTTTAGCAATGAATAGATTCGCGTTTATCATCCATCCAGTTCAAGCAGGCGACTTAGCCCGCAAGTTTCCCATAACGCGCTATCTGCCCACCTCCTGGCAGGAGGCCATTTTCCGGCATGTGCCACCCATGAAGGCCTCCCACATCACCGGGATAAGGTCCCTTACCGGGGCCGAAGCGGAAGGCTGGTTCATTGGCTGCCCCCTCTCCAGCAGGCAGCTGTTGGAGCTGCCTGTGGATTTTGTCCTCAGGCGCATCATCCAGGCTGGCAGGTTGGCCGAAAAGCTGGGGGCCGACATCGTGGGACTGGGAGCCTTTACCGCGGTGGTGGGCGATGCGGGGATTACCGTCGCGAAAAACCTTAACATCCCTGTCACCACCGGCAATAGTCTGACGGTGGCCAGCGCCCTCGAAGGCGTCAAGCAGGCAGCATCCTCTATGGAAATCGACCTTGATGAGGCCAACATCTTGATCCTGGGGGCGACGGGGTCTATCGGGGCTGCCTGCGCTCGCATCCTCGGCCGTGAGTTTCCCCGGCTGACCTTGGTTGCTAGAAACACCCGGCGCCTGGAAGAGCTGCGGGAGCAGATCGAGGCCAGCAATCCCCAGGCCCAGGTCGCCATCAGCACCGACAGCCGCAAGTCCCTGCCCGGGGCTGATGTGATCCTCACCGTCACCTCCGCTTTAGATGCGGTCATTGAACCGGAGGATCTGCGGCCGGGTTCGGTGGTCTGCGATGTGGCCCGCCCCCGGGATGTGTCTAAGAGGGTGGCTGCCATGCGGGATGATGTCCTGGTTTTTGAAGGGGGAGTCATGTCGGTGCCGGGGGATGTGGAGTTTAATCTTGATTTTGGCTTTCCCCCCGGGACAGCCTATGCGTGCATGTCCGAGACGATGGTCCTAGCTTTGGAGGGGCGGCTTGAGTCCTATAGTCTGGGCAGGGAGCTGACAGTTGAGCAGATCTTGGAAGTGGACAGGCTGGCCAAGAAGCACGGCTTCCGCCTGGCTGGTCTGCGGAGCTTTGAGCGGATGCTAACCGGTGAACAAATCCTTCAGATCCGTGATAAAGCTCGCAAAAGACTGAAGAAGGCCCCTGCTTGGGTCTAACGCGAGAGTTGACATCGGGGTGGCGGTTGCCTATAATGTACGCGCAAGCGAGGCCGAAGCACTGCTCCTGGAGCAGTGCTTATGCTGTATTTCCCTTTAGGAAGGATATCGGGGACCAGGAGAGAATATGAGCTGAGGGATTTGCGTTGGACCAGGGTGTTCGCTTGCTGAGTGGGACAAATGTCTAGTGAAGGAGCTGCTGGGAATGGGCGAAAAGGAGATCCTCCTGACAGAGGAGGGCCTGAAGAAGCTTGAGCAGGAGCTTGATTACTTAAAGCGCGTAAGGCGGAGGGAAGTGGCCACTCGGATCAGGGATGCCTTGGATTTTGGTGATATCTCCGAAAACTCGGAGTACGATGATGCCAAGAATGAACAGGCCTTCGTGGAAGGCCGCATAGCGACCCTAGAGAAGATCCTGCGCAACGCCAAACTGATCGAACGCAATCCTGGCGACGGCAAGAACGGGAATACGGTAGCCGTGGGCGCCACGGTGACCCTTCTCGATCTGGACAGCAACGAGGAGTTTGTGTTTACGCTGGTCGGGTCCCCTGAGGCCGACCCGAGCGAAGCCAAGATCTCTAATGAGTCGCCGGTGGGCAAAGCGATCATCGGACGTCCTGAAGGGGCGGTCGTGGAGGTGGAAGTACCGGATGGCACCGTCCGGTACCAGATTGTCAAGATCAGTGGTTAGGTAGGTGGAGGTGGCGTATTGTCGCGGTTTGAGTTGGACCCGGAAGAGCTGCAAGAACTGAACGACCAAATGGTCATCCGTCGCCAGAAACTGGCGGAATTGATCTCCCAGGGCATAAACCCATTCGATGCTGACTTTGTCCCCACCCACCACGCCCTCGACATTAAGGAGGATTTCGCCCATTGGGAGGGGCAGGAAGTCAAGGTCGCGGGGAGGATCATGTCCCTGCGTCGCCACGGCAAGGCCAGCTTCGCGGATCTGCAAGACCAATCGGGCCGGATCCAGTTGTATGTCAGGCAGGATTTGCTTGGCGAAGAGGGCTACGATTTCTTCAGCAAGTTGGATTTGGGGGACATAATCGGGGTGCGGGGAAAGGCGTTCCGAACCAAGCGCGGCGAAATCAGCGTCGAAGTTGAGGAGCTCCACCTCATGAGCAAGTCCCTGCGGCCCCTGCCGGAAAAGTGGCACGGACTTAAAGATGTAGAGATCCGCTACCGACAGCGCTATTTGGACCTGATGGTCAACCCCGAGGTCAGGCAAGTCTTCATTGCCCGGAGCAAAATCATCCAGAGCATTCGTGAATTCCTGCTGGAGAGGGACTTCCTCGAAGTGGAAACCCCAATCCTCAATGTAATTGCCGGCGGCGCCAATGCCCGTCCGTTTATCACCTATCACAATGCATTGGATATGAATCTATACCTGCGGATTGCGCCGGAGCTTTATCTAAAGCGCCTGGTGGTCGGCGGCTTTGAAAAGGTCTTCGAACTCGGCAAGAATTTCCGCAACGAGGGCATCTCAACGAAGCACAATCCGGAGTATACATCCCTTGAGGTCTATCAAGCCTACGCGGACTACAAGGACATGATGGAGCTGACGGAGGAGCTCTTCGCTTATGTTGCCCGTCGGGTCTGCGGCACCACCAAGATCGAGTTCCAGGGACGGACGGTCGATCTGACTCCCCCTTGGCAGCGGATGAGCATGCTCGCGGCCATTGAGAAGTACAGCGGGGTCAGCTGGGAGAGGATCCAGGCCGACCCTGAGGGGGTTGCCCGGGAGAAGGGTCTAGAGCTGGAACCTGCACGAATCAGTACGGGATCCGTCGTGATGGAGCTCTTTGATACCTTCGTTGAGCCTAACCTGATCGATCCTGTGTTCATCACGGACTACCCTGTTGAAGTGTCGCCTCTGGCCAAGCGCACGGAAGGCAGACCCCATTTGACCGACCGCTTCGAGCCCTACATCATGGGCTGGGAGGTGGCCAACGGGTTTTCCGAGCTAAATGACCCCATCGATCAGAAGGAGCGGTTTGAGAAGCAGATGGAGCAGCGGGCCGCGGGCGATGAGGAGGCCCATATGATGGATGAGGACTACATCGTCGCCTTGGAATATGGCCTTCCTCCCACAGGGGGATTGGGGATCGGGATCGATCGCATGGTGATGCTCCTTACGAACTCTCCGTCGATTAGAGACGTAATCTTATTCCCCCACATGCGTCCGAAGGAGTAGGGTTGGTTCAGTTGACTGCAAGAGAAGCCTTTGGAGCTGGTGTGCGGCAGGCGGTTCCGATCATGTTTGGCTATGGGCCCATCGGAGTCGCCTACGGCGTCCTGGCCCGGCAGGCGGGTTTGACCTTGGCCCAGACGGTGGCTATGTCCATTTTTGTCTACGCGGGCTCCAGCCAATTCATCGCGGCCGGCATGCTGGGCGCCGGCGCCGGTTTCCTGCCCATCGTCAGCACCACGCTGCTGGTGAACTTAAGGCATTTGCTCATGAGCGCGGCTCTCAGCCCCCACCTCGGTGGTCTGCGGCGGAGCTTCCTAGCCTTATTCGCCTTCCACATCACCGATGAGACCTTTGCCCTGCACAGCGCCAATTTAGATCGAGGGCCGGCCCATCCCTGGCTGCTCCTGGGGATCAATCTAGCCTCTTATGGCACCTGGGTCCTCAGCTCCCTCCTTGGGGGGCTCTTTGGCAGCATCCTGCCGGACCCGGCCAGGTTGGGCCTCGATTTTGCCCTGCCGGCCATGTTCATTGCCCTCCTGGTCGTCCAGCTCAAGGGCCCCGTCCATATGCTCGTCGGCGGGGCCGCGGGGGCCCTGTCGGTGGTCATTGCCCTTTTGCTTCCCGGCAACTGGAACGTAGTCCTGGCGAGCATCCTTGCCGCCGGGCTGGGATTGGTGGTGTCGACTTGCAAGAGCCGTTCATCTTGATCCTGGCGGGGATGGCCCTGGTCACCTATCTGACCCGGGTCCTTCCCTTGCTCACCTTGACCGAAATGAGACTGCCTCCCCTTCTCCTGCGGTGGCTGTCCTTCATCCCCGTTGCGGTCCTGGGGGCTTTGCTTGGGCCCGAACTTCTTCTCGAAGGCGGAAAGCTGAACTTTTCCATTGGCAATCACCATCTCCTTGCCGCGCTCCCCAGCTTCATCGCCGCGGTTAAGACCCGCAGCCTCCTTTGGACTGTTGTTGCGGGGATGGGCGCTGTCGTCCTCCTGCGCTCCTTGTAGACCTGGGAAGTCCTGCCTGTCAGAAGCTTACAAGCTGGCAGGGAGGAGGTTGCCCTTTTTTGTCTAACCATCTTAGGGGGAGTGCCTCAAGTAAACTCAACAAGTGAAAAAGGAGGTTGAACTGGTGAGAAAGACGCTCTGTTTGCTGTTAGTATGTGTAATGCTTGTTGTTGGTAGCGGATTTGCTTTGGCTGCGGATTACAAGATTGGAGTCGTAACCGGGACTGTCTCCCAGGGTGAAGACGAGTACCGGGGAGCGGAGAAAGTTGTTGCCAAGTACGGGGACATGATCAAGCATGTCACCTATCCGGACAACTTCATGCAGGAGCAGGAGACCACCATCGCTCAGATCGTCCAGCTGGCTGCTGACAAGGACGTGAAAGCGATCGTCATCTGCCAGGCGGTGCCCGGAACGGTGGCTGCCATCCGGCGAGTCAGGGATATGCGCCCCGACGTGAAGTTCATCCTTGGGGTTCCCCACGAAGACCCGTACTTAGTCGCTGAGACGGCTGACATCGCGCTCGAGACGGACAACCTGGGCCGCGGCCGCACCATCCTGCGGCTGGCCAAAGAGATGGGAGCGAAGAAGTTCCTCCATTACTCCTTCCCCCGCCATATGTCCATGGAGCTTTTGGCGCAACGCAGGGACATCATGAAAGATGAGGCGGAGAAGCTGGGTCTTGAGTTCATCTTCGTCACCGCTCCCGACCCGATGAGCGATGCGGGTATCCCCGGCGCACAGCAGTTCATCCTGGAGGACGTGCCGCGCCAGGTAGCTCAGCACGGCAAAGACATTGCCCTGTTTGCCACCAACTGCTCCATGCAGGAGCCTTTGATCATCAAAGCCCTCGAGACCGGGGCCATCTTCCCCGAGCAGTGCTGTCCGAGCCCGACCCATGGCTACGTGGGTGCATTGGGCCTGGCCATCACCGAGGATATGCAAGGCGATATGAACGCTATCCTCAAAGCCATCGACGAGGCTATCGTCGCGAAGGGCGGCGCCGGCCGGTTTGGCACCTGGATGGTCCCCTTCAACATGGTGGCCGTGGAAGCTGGCGTTGAGATCGCCCGGGCGGCAGTGGAGAAGGGCTTGGACTTCGCCGAGATGGATGCCGTAGGCGAGATCTTCGGTGAAGTGGCCGGCGGCGATGTTACCATCGATCGCCTGGAGGGCAACTTCTACCTGTTGACGGCGCCCTCGGTCGTCTTCGGCGCAACTGAGTTGTAAGTCTTGATTGCTGCCAGGTAAGCCAGGTGCCTCGGCACCTGGCTTACCTCATTGTAAACCCGTAGGGAGGCGGCCTTGCCGCCTTCACGAGGGAGGATGGTGCTGGAGTGGCACAAGCTTTGAGGATGCAAAGCATCACGAAAAAGTATTATGGGACGACGGTCCTCAAGGATGTATCCTTGGAGGTTGATCAGGGGGAAATCCATGCCCTGGTGGGTGAGAATGGCGCGGGGAAGTCAACCCTGATGAACGTCCTTTTCGGCATGCCGGTGATTCACCAGACTGGAGGCTATGAGGGCGAGGTCTACATTGGCGGCCAGCAGGTTGACATTCTAACTCCGGCCGATGCCATGGCTTTGGGAATTGGCATGGTCCACCAGGAGTTTATGCTGATCCCCGGATTTACCGTCACGGAAAACATTAAGCTGAACCGGGAGAAGAGCCGTCCAAGTCTTCTTAGTCGGTTCTTCGGCAAGAGCCTGGAAATCCTCGACATGGAGGATATGGCCCGGGACAGCAGGGCCGCGCTGGACAAACTGGGCGTTGGCATCGAAGAGTGGCTGCCGGTGGCGGGGCTGCCGGTGGGCTACATGCAGTTTGTGGAGATCGCCCGGGAAATCGACAAGGAGAATGTGCGGCTATTGGTTTTCGATGAGCCGACGGCGGTGCTGACGGAAAGCGAAGCGGAGCTGTTCCTGGCGGCCATCAAGAAGCTGGCCCAATCGGGGATGGCCATTTTGTTCATCTCCCACCGTCTCGATGAAGTCGTCGCGGTGGCTGACCGGATCACCGTCCTGCGGGATGGGGAAGTGGTCGGGAGACTCTCCCGGGAAGAGGCCCACTTGGACCGGATCGCTGAGCTCATGGTCGGGCGGCGGATCGAAAGGCCCTCTTTGCCGCCCCGGGCTAAGGAGCCCAGCGATGATGACATTATCCTTGATATTCGGGACCTGATGGTTGACATGCCCGGGGAGAGGCTGAATGGACTGAACCTTGCCATCCGGCGAGGTGAAATCATTGGCCTTGGCGGTCTGGCAGGCCACGGCAAGGTGGCGGTCGCCAACGGCATCATGGGCCTTCACCCGGCGGCGGGGGAAGTATTGAAGGACGGGCAGCCCTTGCCCTTGAACGACCCTGCCGAGGTGCTGCGCCAGGGATTAGCGTTTGTTTCGGAAGACCGGCGGGGCACGGGCCTTCTCCTTGGCGACTCCATCGAGCACAACATTGTCTTCACCAGCCTTCAGGCCCAAGATCGGTTCTTGAAGGAAGGGTTCTTGCCCGGATCGATGCTCAAGCTGCAGGATAGCGCCCAGATTAGGAAGCACGCCCTGCAGATGATCAAAGAGCTCGACATTCGCTGCCGCGGCCCTGAACAGCCGGTGCGGACCTTGAGCGGCGGCAATCAGCAGAAGGTCTGTCTTGCCCGGGCCTTAACCTTGTCCCCTGAGATTCTGTTTGCCTCAGAGCCCACCCGGGGGATCGACGTTGGCGCGAAGAGCCTGGTGTTGGACCTGCTTGTTGAGTTTAACCGCAGGATGAACATGACCGTGGTCATCACATCGAGCGAGCTGGCGGAGCTGCGACAAATCTGTGATCGCATCGCTATCATCTACCAGGGGCGGCTGGTTGGCATCCTCGAGCCCGATGCCCCTGACGTGGAGTACGGATTGATGATGGCCGGCGGCAAAAGGGCGGGGGTGAGCTAGGATGAAGCAGCGATTGGAAAAGCTTGTGGAAAGGTTTGGCATTCCCCGGTTGATCATCATGGCCTTTGTTCTTGCCCTGTTCATCCTCGGCAGTCTGACGGGGCTGTCAACGGCCCAGCTGCTTAGCGCCTCCTTGGTTCGGTTCGGCATGAATGGGGTCCTGGTGCTGGCCATGGTTCCGACAATCACCTGTGGAGTGGGCCTCAACTTTGGCCTGCCGGTCGGCGTCTTGTGCGGTCTGGTGGGCGCCTTGATCAGCATGCAGCTGGAGCTGAAGGGTTTCGTTGGATTCATTTCGGCCATCCTCTTCAGCCTTCCTCTGGCGGCCATCTTTGGCTGGCTTTACGGGTGGCTGCTCAACCGGGTGAGGGGCCAGGAAATGATGGTTGGGACCTATGTGGGCTTCTCCAGCGTCGCGTTCATGTGCATCTTTTGGCTCCTTGCTCCCTTTGACAACCCAGAGCTGATCTGGGCCATCGGCGGGCAGGGCTTGCGGTATACCTTGACGCTGGACAACCACTTTGGCAAAGTGCTGAATGAATTCCTGCTCCTTAAGATTGGCGATCTGGAAATACCCTTTGGCCTGGTGGGAGCCTTCCTTCTCCTTTGCCTTTTGAGCCAGCTTTTTCTCAGGACGAAGGTGGGCTTGGCCATGCAGGCGGCTGGAGACAACCCCAGGTTCGCGAGGGCCGCGGGGATCGATGTTCCGCGGATGCGGTCCCTCGGTGCGATGTTGTCGACGATCCTCGGCGCGGTCGGGATCATCATCTACGCCCAAAGCTACGGCTTTTTGCAGCTTTACATGGCTCCCTTGATGATGGCTTTTCCGGCGGTCGCCGCCATCCTCATCGGCGGGGCCAGCCTGGCGAGGGCCACCGTTGGCCATGTCATCTTGGGCACTTTCTTGTTCCAGACGTTGTTGACCATTGCCTTGCCGGTAACCAGCCACATCATCGGCGGCGACATCTCCGAGGTGGCCCGGTTGATCGTCAGCAACGGAATGATATTATACGCCCTGACTAGGGCCGGTGGGGGGAGATAGCTTGAAAGGTGAAACTGCTTTGCAGCCTGGGGGGATCGGGGCGAGCACTCCCCTGTCTTTGCTGAAGCGAAACGCCGTTCCGGTGCTATTCGCGGTTTTGTGCGCCCTGGGAGTGCTCCTGGCGGAGATCGACCCCCTGTTCCTTGCCAATGAGATAATTTCCCGGCTGGCCCGAAACAGCTTCTTGATCTTATCACTGCTGATTCCCGTTTCCGCCGGGCTGGGCTTGAACTTCGCCATCGTCATCGGGGCCATGGCGGGACAGGTGGCCGTCATTACCATCACCCACTACAAGATCCGGGGTCTGGCTGGCCTTCTTTGGGCCATGGCCGGTTCGGTCCCCCTGGCTATTGTCATGGGCTATCTGGCTGGTCTCGTCCTCAACCGTGCTAAGGGCCGGGAGATGATCACCTCGATGATCCTTGGCTTTTTCGTCAACGGCCTTTATCAGCTGGTGTTCCTCTTCCTGGTGGGAACGGTCATACCGATGAAGAATCGGTCGATGATGCTCCCTGGCGGCGTGGGTCTGCGAAACACTGTGGACCTCTATCCCATCGCCCAGGTGCTCGACAAGTTGTGGCGGATCAATCTGGGCGGGGTCCGCATCCCGATGGCCACCTTGCTCCTTGCCGGCGCCCTTTGCGCCGCGATCCATTATCTGATGCGCACCCGCCTTGGCCAGCAGATGCGGGCCGTGGGGCAGGATAGGCACATCGCCGCGGTTGCGGGGATCGATGTGGACCGGACCCGGATCATCGCGATGATCCTATCTACAGTCTTGGCCGCATGGGGTCAGCTCATCTTTCTCCAAAACATCAGCACCCTAAACACTTACAACAGCCATGAGCAGGTGGGGACCTTTGCCATCGCTGCCTTGCTGGTGGGCGGAGCGACTGCCAGGCGCGCCACCATCTGGCAGGCCATGTTGGGATTGCTCTTGTTCCATACCCTGTTCGTCGTCTCCCCCTTGGCCGGTCAGGCCATCGTGGGCATTCCCCAGATCGGGGAGTACTTCCGGGTGTTCGTTGCCTATGGCGTCATCGGCGTGGCATTGGCCCTACATGCCTGGCAGAGCAGGAGTTAAGGGGGCGTGCTGCCGTACTCGCGGCGGCACGCTGCCCTGCGGCGCCTGGAATGCGCTGTGAACGAGACTCCGGCCTATCGACACAAAAACTAAAACAAGCCCTTGACTAGATGATGAGGGTATGGTAGGATAGGTCCTGTCGCCGAGCAGTAAATGACACAAAGTACCAAGCATAAGTTGACGAAGGCGATTGACAAGGCTGCTCGGTACATGTTAATATAATCTTTGCCGGCTGGACCGGCACAGCATTGCACCTTGAAAACCAAACAGCGCATCGAAGAGTTTCAGGATTTGATGGAGAGTTTGATCCTGGCTCAGGACGAACGCTGGCGGCGTGCCTAATACATGCAAGTCGAGCGGG
>JAAYLV010000068.1 GCA_012521755.1 Bacillota bacterium
GGCGCGCCGCGCAGGCCAAGGAGGGCTCGCACACGATCGCCGAGCGCAGACGGGCCAAGTGTCCTTCCGGTGCTTCCTCCAGACGTTTGTAGAGCTCTTCGGTGATGATCAGGCTGAGGACGGCATCACCGAGGAGCTCTAGCCTTTCATTGTCCCCGCAAGTTGTATCCTGGGTCTCATTGGCAAAGGAGGTGTGGGTGAGGGCCAATCGCAGCAGCGACGGGTCCTTGAATGTATAACCTAGGCTCTCCTGGGCCCACCGGTGCAACTGTGCATCTTTGCCTGCCATATCAAAGCCACCTCTGCTTACTTGGTGTAGCGCCTAAAGATGAGCACGGCATTATGTCCTCCAAAACCGAAGGAATTGGACATGACCACACTTACACTCGCCTTCCGTGCTTCATTGGGGACGTAGTCCAAGTCACAGCAGGGGTCTGGCGTAGTGAGATTAATTGTTGGTGGTATCTGCTGGTGCTTAATGGCCAGCAAGGAGGCAATGGCCTCGACTCCCCCTGCCGCTCCCAACAGATGACCTGTCATTGACTTGGTAGAACTGATGGGAACCTGGTAAGCATGCTCCTGAAAAGCTCGCTTGATCGCTTGGGTCTCCGTCTTATCGTTGTATTCCGTCCCTGTTCCATGGGCGTTGATGTAATCAACATCCCCTATGGTAAGCCCGGCATCCGCGAGCGCGCTGAGCATGGCCCGGGCAGCGCCTTCACCCTCAGGGGCGGGAGCGGTGATGTGGTAGGCGTCTGCCGTCGCCCCGTAACCGACGATTTCCCCATAAATCTGAGCTCCCCGCCGCACGGCCCTTTCCAGTTCTTCCAAGATGAGGATCCCTGCACCCTCGCCGAGGACGAATCCATCGCGATGAAGGTCAAAGGGTCGACAAGCCCCCTTCGGATCATCGTTGCGCACCGACAGGGTTTTGGCTGAACAAAAACCTGCCATGGCCAGCTTGTTCACCGCCGCCTCGCTCCCCCCGGCGATCATCGCATCGGCCGTACCTCGCTCAATGACCCGGTAAGCTTCGCCGATGCAGTGACTGCCCGTCGCGCAGGCGGTCACGACCGCGGAATTGGGTCCTTTGGCTCCGGTGATGATGGAGACCTGCCCCGCGGCCATGTCGGGGATGAGCATCGGCACCAGGAAGGGGCTGACCCTGCCAGGACCCCGGGTGTAGAGGGTGATGGCCTCCTTCTCCAGGGTTTCGATCCCACCGATCCCCGACCCAACGATGACCCCGATCCGGTCCGCGTTGCTCTCGTCGATGTTGAGCTGCGCATCTTCAAGGGCCTTCTTCGCCGCCACGACGGCAAACTGGGTGAACCGGTCCATCCGCCGGGCTTCTTTTGCCCCCAGGTATTCCGTTGGGTCAAACTCTTTCACTTCCGCGGCGATTTGCGTTGACAAATCAGATGCGTCGAACCGGGTGATTTTGTCGATCCCCGATGTGCCTGTAACTAAGGAATGCCAGAATGATTCCAGACTATTGCCGATGGGCGAGATTACACCCATCCCGGTGATGACGACACGGCGTTTTGTAGTCATCATGCCACCCCACTTTGCTAAGAATGTCGCCCACGGCAAACCTGGTCACCGTGGGCGACCGATGATCAAAGGGCGGTGCTAAGCTGGGCGCCTATTCCAACCGTTCCCGCAGATACTCAACGGCACTGTTGACCGTGGTGATGTTTTCGGCGTCCTCATCGGGTATTTCCAGGTCGAACTCCTCTTCGAGGGTCATCACCAGCTCCACGATGTCCAAGGAATCCGCACCTAAATCGTCCACAAAGGAAGCATCCAGGGTGACCTGTTCTTCATCCACTCCGAGCTGCTCCACGATAATTTGCTTGACACGATCAAATAGTTCCACGGGGCCACCTCCTAAGATTTGTCACATTAGTAATCCGCCGTCCACTTGAATTACTTGACCAGTAATGTAGCTTGCCTCATCGCTGACTAGAAAAGCCACCGCGGCTGCCACGTCATCGGGATGGCCGAACCGGCCAACCGGAATCTCTTCGCGCAACTGCATCCGCCTTTCTTCGCCGAGGGGAGCAGTCATGTCGGTCTCGATGAATCCCGGGGCAACCACATTGACCGTGATGCCGCGACCGGCCACCTCCCGGGCGAGGCTCTTGCTAAAACCGATGATGCCAGCCTTGGCTGCGGCGTAGTTGGTTTGCCCGGAATTGCCCATAATTCCCACTACCGAGGAAAGATTGACTACTCTCCCCCAGCGTTCCTTGAGCATGGCTCGCATTGCCCCTCGGCAACAGTTGAAGACACCCTTCAAATTGACGGCAAGTACTGTGTCCCAATCCGCCTCCTTCATCCGGAGGAGAAGTCCGTCTTTGGTGATGCCGGCGTTATTCACTAGGATATGTAGCCCGCCCCACTCATCGAGGACTCGCCCGATCAGGCCCTCCACCGCCGCTGCATCGGCAACGTCAGCCCCAAGCCCAATCACTTGACCATAGGAGGACAGCTCGCGGGCCGCTTCCTGGGCTAATTCTTCCCTGCGGCCGCAAAGGGCCACCTTGGCGCCGTCCCGAGCCAAGCGTGCGGCGATGGCCCGGCCGATTCCTCGGGTGCCCCCCGTTACCAGGGCAACCTTGCCCACTAGTCCCATCTTACTATATCCCCTTTCTTTGATGCAACCAGTTTTTCCAGGTCCCTCAGGTCCCCCCCTTGGTAGATGGTCGCCCCTTTAGCGATCCGTCGAATCAAGCCCCCAAGGACCTTTCCAGGACCGACTTCAACGAAGGTTTGGGCCCCATCGGCCACCATGGCCGCCACAGTCTCTTCCCATCGTACCGGACCGGTCAACTGGGCCTTGAGGAGGTCCTTCAGTTCCCCTACTGACGTTGCCTGGCCATTGACGCTGCTGTAGACATCCCCCGCGGGTGCACATAGCTCTAGGGACGCAAGACGCGTGGCTAAGGCCTTCGCGGCGGGGGCCATCAAGGAGCTGTGAAAAGGTCCGGACACATCCAGGGGGATGGCTCGCTTGGCTCCCATCGCCAGGGCCAATTCCCTTGCCCTGGCCAGGGCCCTTTGTTCGCCGGAGATAACCACCTGCCCGGGACAGTTGTAGTTGGCAACTTCAACTATCCCCTCAACCTGGTTGCAGATCTCATCCACTGCAGTTCGGTCAAGTCCCAAGATGGCCGTCATGCCTCCTTCGCCTCTAGGGTAAGCCTCTTCCATCAGCTCGCCGCGGCGGCGAACCAGGAGCAAGGCCTCGGCAAAAGGCATGACGCCGGCGGCAACTAAGGCCGAGTATTCCCCGAGGCTATGGCCTGCATACATTTGGGCTTCGATCCCGTTGACGGCTAGTACCCGATGGCAGGCGATGCTGGCCGTGAGCAGGGCAGGCTGGGCATTGGCCGTTTGCTGCAGGACTTCGGCCGGGCCTTCAAAGCATAGTTGGCGCAGGGAAAACCCCAATACTTCGTCAGCCTCTTCCCACACAGCCCTGGCCGCCCGGCTTGCATCATGAAACTCCCGTCCCATCCCTACATGCTGTGAGCCTTGACCTGGAAAGACGAACGCTAGTTTACTCATGCTTTCTCCACCCACTCGATGATCATGGCTCCCCACGTTAATCCTGCTCCGAAGCCCACAAGTAAGACGCGGTCGCCGCCTTTGATGCGGCCGGAGCGCACCGCCTCGTCCAAAGCGATGCCGATGGACGCGGCGGAAGTATTGCCGTACTCGTCGAGGTTGACATAAACTTGGTCTTCCGTCAAATTGAGCCGCTGCGCCGCTGATTCGATGATCCGAATGTTGGCCTGGTGGGGAATGAAAAGGTCGATGTCTTCCGGCTGCAGCCCGGCGTCGGCGAGGACCTGCAAAGAGGCCTCCACCATGATGCGGACTGCGAACTTGAAGACATCGTTACCGCACATCTCGATGTAGTGCCAACCAGCTGCCAAGGTGGCGGGGCTGGCGGGATGACGGGAACCTCCGCCCCGCAGGAGGAGTTTATCCCAGCCCCTGCCGTCGGCGCCCAAGCGGGATGCCAGCACCCCGGCCTGGTCCGCGGCCTCAAGGAGGCAGGCGCCGGCTCCGTCGCCGAACAAGACACATGTGCTCCGATCCTGGAAGTTGAGTACCTTGCTGATACAATCTGCCCCGATGACAAGGGCTCGCTGGTAAGCGCCGGAGGCGATGGAGTGCACAGCCATGTCCAAGCCATAGATGAGACCAGAACAGCCTGCGGAAAGATCGTAGCAAGCGGCGCCCCAAGCCTCCAGGTTCTTTTGCACAAGGCAGCTTGTGGAAGGGAACAACATGTCCGGGGTGATGGTGGCGACGATGATCAGGTCGAGCTCCTCTGGGGAGACTCCTGCATCCTTGAGAGCCAAGCGGCCAGCCTCGGCGGCCAGGTCGGAAGTAGCTGTATGCTCATCGGCGACGCGCCGCCGCAGGATTCCAGTCCGGGTGCGGATCCATTCGTCGGAAGTGTCCACCATTTTTTCTAAATCGAAGTTTGATAAGACCCTAGTTGGTACTGCGTGGCCCGTGCCCGTGATGATCACGTTGCGGGCCTTTCCGTGAATCATGGCGCCTCACCGTCCATCTCCTGAACTTGCAACCGGATCTTTTCCGTCAACGAGGTCTCCACCGCCTGGGCACAGACCCGAATGGCATTCAAGATGGCCTTGGCGTTGGAGCGGCCGTGGGCGATGATGCAGGTACCATTAACCCCCAGCAGGGGGGCGCCTCCATATTCGGTATAATCCAGACGCTTAACTAGACTACGAAGATGGGGCTTAATCAGCCAGCCCCCAAGAAGCCCCCGCAAGTTCCGGCCCATTTCCTCTTTGAGCTGGGCAAACAAGGCTTCAGCTATCCCTTCAGTAAACTTCAAGATAATATTGCCCACGAACCCATCGCAGATAATGACATCCGCCCGGCCGGCTGAGACATCCCGACCTTCAATGTTCCCTATGTAATTGACGGCCCCGGCTTCCTTAATAAGGGCGTTGGCTGCTAAGGTCAGCTCACAGCCTTTGCTCTCTTCCTCCCCGATGCTGAGGAGGGCCACTTTCGGGTTAGTTATCCCCAAGACCGTTGAGGCGTAAAGGGAGCCCATGATGGCGAATTGGGCCAAATGCTGGGGGCGGCAATCCACATTGGCGCCTGCATCGAGGATGATGGAGGTGCCCTTGCGGGTTGGCATCGGCGAAGTGATGGCCGGGCGGGATACTCCCGGCAAACGACCAAGGAGCAACAGGGCAGCGGCCATGGTAGCCCCCGTATTGCCCGCGCTCACCGCTCCCTGGGCCTCTCCCTTCTTCACCAGTTCGATGGTCTGAACTAAAGAAGACTGCCTCTTTTTCCGGATCGCTTCCACTGGGTGATCATCCATAGTGATGGCTTCCGGGGCATGGTGGATAGTGAGCTTTGGTGGACGGCCTGCCTCCTCCCAGAGGGGCTCCAGTCGGCCCCTGTCTCCCACCAAGACAACTTCGATCCCTTCCCGTGCGGCCTGGACCGAACCTTTAACCACCTCATCAGGTGCATAATCACCGCCCATGGCGTCTACCGCAATACGCACTTGCTCCCCTCCCCCGGACATCCTGTCCCCTATGAAAAAGGCAAGCCTGCCGCGCTAGTGGCGCGTTAGCTTGCTCTGATGGATTCCCTCTACATTACGTCCTTAGCCTTCGTCGGCCTCGACGGCCAACACCTGCCGCCCGGCATACTTGCCGCAGTTGGGGCAAGCTCGGTGGGGCAGCTTGGGCTCTCGGCAACTATCGCAGACACTCAAGCTGAGGTGGCTTAGTTTCCAGTTGGCACGTCGTTTAGCTGTTCTTGTTTTGGAATGTCGCCTCTTCGGGTTAGCCATCTCTTCCCGGACCGGTCCCGGGAATCACCTACCTTTCTCTTTTGCATCCTTCAGCAGTTCCTTAAGGCCTGCCAGTCGAGGATCGATGTCATCTATCTCACATTGGCACTTATCTTCATTGCGATTCTTGCCACAGATGTGGCAGATGCCTGCACACTCCGGATGGCATAGAACCTTCATTGGCAGTCCCAGCAAAATGCTGTCTTTCAAGATTGAGCTAAGATCGATGGTGTCGCCAGTGTACCAGTTGTCTTGGTCGTCATCTTCTTCATTGAAGGGGTCCCCGGCGGCTGCCCGCTTGGCGTTCAGCTCGCTTTCCTTTGCCCGGTAGAATTCTTCACTCAGGGGCACCGCGACCGGCACGACCGTGGGCTGCAGACAGCGGTCGCATGTCAATTGCAGTGCTGTTTCCAGCCTGCCCTGGAGCAAGATGCACTCTCCCGTGTTCGTCAAGGTGAAGGTTAGTCGTAAAGGTTCGATACAGGTGACTTCCTGCTGCTGAAGTTCAAGTGGCGGGCACTTGGTCTCTAGATTGAAATCTAAACTTGCCCCTTTTTGCTCCATTATCGGGGCGATATTAACCTTCATCGGCTCGGTCACCTCGTTGATTATATAGAAAATTATTCTCGGCTGTCAAGGTCATTCCACTTGGTAGCCGACAGCTTGCAGGATCTTGTTGTGATGTCTTTCGTCTACCTTGTGGCTGTTATGCAGCTTGCTGCCCAGAAAATGAAGGCAGATGTGACCGGGGAATCCATTATCTCGGATCGATGCACCTCCATGGGGGTTGCCGTTAATTGAGCCGGCAATCCGCATCCCCTCGATCTCGGCGATGACCGCTCGCCGCTCCCAGCTCCAGCTTCCCCCGTATATTTCTCTCAGTACGGCCACGTCCTCCTTCGTCAATGGTTCTACATCGGCGTGATAGTGACCGTAATAGCGACGAACCCGAAACTTGGCTCCTGTTTCGACATCTGTCAGCACCGCCACGGAAAAGTTGCGGAAAAGCTTATCCGCCTCAGGCCATGGTATAAGTTCAACCCGGGACTCCTCCTGTCCTCGTCCCGGTATCGACAGTTCCTGGCCAGGTCGGATCAAACTAGAATCCTTAATATTGTTCACGCGGGCCAGAAGATTTGTCCCCACGGAAAACCGGCGGGCGATGGTCCAGAGGGTGTCCCCTGGTTGGACAATATACTTTACCTCATTGCCGGCGCTCTCCCCCACCCGTGCTTGCAGCAGCTGCCAGGTCTGCTCCCCGACGATGCCGTCGGACTTGAGGCCGCTGTCCTTTTGGAAGGCTTGCACCGCCTTTTTGGTTTGAGCTCCCATAAGGCCGTCAGGAACCGCGTCGGTGTACTGCAGCAGGTGGAGATAGTGTTGGAGCAAATAAACATACGTCCCGCTACTTCCCTCCCGGAGTACGGGACGATTAGCCATGGAAGGGACGGCAAGGCACAGGAGAAGGCAAATGACGATTAAGCTGATGCGGCGACGAAACAAATCCTCCATCCTCCTTAGCCGTCGATTCTGTGGCATAATCTTCGGCAAAAACCGCCGTCCTCCTTCTTTAGGAGGCTTGGGCCGAGGCTATTTTCTGCAAAAACCCAATCGCGTCTTCAATGTGCCTGACTGCCACTACTTGCATGTCCTTCGCTACGGAGCGGGCCTCTGCTTCGTTGACCAGGGGCACCAGGAAATAGTCAGCACCAGCCTGTGCAGCGGCAATCACCTTTTGCCGGATTCCGCCCACAGCTTCCACATTCCCTTCCAGGGTCAACGAGCCAGTCCCCGCTATTCTCCGTCCATCTGACAGCTTCCCGGCCATCAATTGATCGAGGATCTCCAAGGCAAACATCAATCCAGCGGAGGAGCCTTTGATGTTGCCCACATTGATGGCAATTTCCATGGGGAGATCGTATTTGTGGTGGGGTCCTACAACTATCTGCAAGGCCGGCAGGTCCGAGTCCCGGGACTCGCCGACGGTGGGTACGAGGACCTCTTCCAGTTCGTCTTCCCTAAGGAGGAGCAGGGCCACCTCATCGCCGGCGCTACGCTGCCGCAGGTGCGCTTTTAGCTCATCGATCGTAGTTATTCGATGACCATCGATGGCCATGATCGCATCACCTGGCTGGAGAATGCCTTGGGCGGGACTTTTGGGCATGACTTGTTCGACCCGGACGAGGCTGTGGACCTGGACCTGATAACCAGCTTGGCGCAGGGCGACGGCCTGGGCCACCATTTTGCTCTCTTCCATCATGCGCGCCATCAGTTCCAAGTAGCCCTCCAGATCCATCCCCTGGGGCAGCTCATGTCTTGTCGGGAGCAAGTCCATATCTGGTCTTGCTAGGGCCAGCAGCGCGGTCAACAAGTTGGCCCGTTGGCTGGAGACGGCCGTGAGCAAAAAGGCCCCTTGTCTTGGGAGTGTTCCTTGGGGAGTGTGGACGACCTGGGCGAGATCGATGGCTGTCCCCGGTTGCATGACGACGAAAGAAGTAGCTAGATACACCTGAAACAGGACCACCAGCAGCAACAAGACCGCGAGCTTACTTCCTTTTCCCCACACCCGGCTCCCAACCTTTCCTTATCAAGACCAGTGTAGACCGAAATCCCTAGGTTATCCCCTAAAAGCCTGCATCTCTTTCTAGCATATTCATCTTTAACCCCCAATATATATTACCTCGAGGAGAAACCCGGTAGGACAAGGAAGGGGAGGATCTGTTTGGGCCGTTTTCTACGCAAGGATCTAGCTAAAGCCTATGGCAGCGCCCTCATCGGTATTATCGTGACCATCGCCATCGTTCGTTATCCGGAAGAGGCCTTTGAAGCTTCTGTCTACGGACTGCGCTTATGGTTTGACGTGGTCTTGCCCGCTTTGCTTCCATTTTTCGCCATGGCGGAAATCTTGATGGGTTTAGGTGTCGTTCATTTTATGGGGGTATTGCTTGAGCCTTTTATGCGCCCGGTCTTTCGCATTCCCGGCGTTGGTGCTTTCGCGGTGGCCATGGGCTTGGCCTCGGGCTATCCTATCGGAGCGAAGATCACTGCCCGCCTGCGTCGGGAGAACTTGTGCGACCAGGTGGAGGGTGAAAGGCTAGTCTCATTTGCGAATACAGCCGACCCCCTGTTCATCGTTGGTGCAGTGGCTGTCGGCATGTTCGGGCTGCCCCAACTGGGGGCCACCCTTGCCCTAGCCCATTACATTTCCGTCGTTGCCGTCGGTTTTCTCATGCGCTACCACGGTCAAGGGCGGGAACGTCCGGAGGCGCCCCGGCGGGAAAACATCTTTAAGCGGGCCCTGCGGGAGCTTTATCGCCATCGCCGGGCCGACGGCCGTCCCTTTGGCCAGCTCTTTGGCGATGCGGTGCGCGATTCCTTCGCTTCCATGCTCTTTATCGGCGGTTGTATCATGATGTTCTCTGTTCTCATCCGGGTCTTAACGGTGGCAGGAGTCACCCAAGCGATCGCCCAGACCTTCAATGTGCTCCTCCTGCCCTTTGGCTTCTCCACCCATCTGGGCACCGCCTTAGCCAGCGGCCTTTTCGAAATCACCATCGGCGCCGAAGCGGTGAGCAAAGCCTCTGCGCCGCTGCTGCAACAAGCCATCATCGCCAGCGCCATCATCGCCTGGAGCGGGTGCTCAGTTCACACCCAGGTAGCCAGCATGCTCCACGGCACCGACATTAGGCTCTTTCCCTACATCATGGCCCGCCTGCTCCACGGGGTGCTGGCCGGCATTACGACCTTGTTTCTCATGGGTCCCGGGCAACAGGTGATGAAGATAACGATGCCCGTCTTTGCGGGCATGTTCCCCCTAAGCCCTCATATCCCCTCCTCCGTCAGGTTCCTGTCGGCGACGGGGCTTTTTCTCAAGGTGATGGGCATTCTCCTGCTCATCGGGGTGGCGATTGGGCTTTGGGAGCGGACTCGAATGGTGCGGCTTCGCTTCCGGTAGACTGGGCGGCGAGAGAATCGTCGACTTCCCGTCTTCCTCGTTCGACTACCTGCAACGTCCGTTCCAGGGCCTTTTGCAGATTGGCCAAGATGTCACTAGCATATTTTTGCGCATTCTGCTCCAATTCCCTCGACTTGCGCCGAGCTTCTTGGATGATGCGCCTTCCCTCTTCTTGGGATTTTTTCACAATCTCGCTGTCGGCAACCAGGCGTGCGGCGTACTCTTCGGCTTGGAGGATGATCCGTTCCGCCTGGGCCCGGCTTTCTTCCAGAAAACGGTCCCGCTCGCCGGAGATAGCCTCAGCCTGCCTGATTTCATCGGGAATTGCGGCCCGGATTTTCTCCAGCAGGCCCATAACCTCTTCCACATCAACCAGCCCTTTGCCGCTAAAGGGAATCATCGGCGCCGATTGGATCAGATCCTCGAGGCGATCCATCAGGATGATCAAGTTCATGCGATTCATGGGTTTAACCCCTTTCTCGTTCCTATCCGTTCTTTCAGGCGCTCAGCTACGCTGGGCGATATCCACTTGGAGACATCGCCGCCAAAGGAGGCAATCTCCTTCACCGCGCTCGACGAGATGAAGGAATACTCATTGCTAGTCATCATGAAGACCGTTTCGATCTCCGGGTCGAGGTGGTGGTTCATGGATGCCATCTTGAATTCGAACTCGAAATCGGAAACCGCCCGCAGCCCTCTGACGATGGCGATGGCCCCTCGGCGCTGGGCGTACTCAATAACGAGACCTTCGTAGTGTTCGCACACGACGTTGTCTAAGTGGGCCAAAACTTCCCGCAGCATCTCCAGCCGTTCTTCGACGGTGAAACAAGACTTTTTTCGAGGATTGGGCAAAACAACCACGTAAACGCGATCGAACAGATTAGCAGCCCTGGAAATAATGTCTATATGCCCGTAAGTAACCGGATCAAAGCTTCCCGGACATACAGCGATCTTCAAGACGACAATTCGCCCCCTCCGCGGACAAAAAAGGATAAGCTAGTCCCTCCGTAGGATTCTCTGCGCCAAAGGTCAAACCCCTTGTCTTCGCCCGGTTCAATCAGGTCCTTCGCTGAGTGTTCGACGATGATCAATCCTCCTGCAGGACAAAGATCCCATTGGACCAGGGCATCGATGGTGCGCTGGGCCATCGGACTGCCGTAGGGTGGATCGAGGGTTATTACGGAAAAAGTCTCCCCTTTCCTCCCCAAAACCGAGATGCCCTTCAGCACATCCATCGTGTATACCTGGGCCAATTCGGCCAGCCCGCTGATAGCAAGGTTTTCCCGAATCAACTGGGCATTGCGCGGCTGCTTTTCGATGAAAACACAGCGAGCTGCGCCACGACTTAGAGCTTCGATGCCTAAGACCCCCGAACCTGCAAAGAGGTCCAAAAAAGCCCGATCGATTATCCTGGAACCTAAAATGTTAAAAAGCGACTCCCGCACCCGAGCACTAGTCGGCCGTGTCTGTAAACCTTTAGGCGTTTTTAGTCTGCGGCCTTTAGCGACCCCGGCGATGATGCGCAAGGCAGGCGCCTCCCAAGGGACTATTCAGGGGCGGGAACAGCCATGAACCCGATGGTTCCAGGTCCTGCGTGCACGCCAATCGTACCGCCAATGAGGGAAATGACGAGTCGGTCGCAGTTGAATGCGGCCCGGATCTTGGCCGCTATTCCCTCCGCCTCCTCGGGCACATTCCCGTGGACCAATCCGGCCCAGATCTTCCGATCGCCCATGTCCTCTTTCATAATCTCCAGTAGACGGCGCTCCGCTTTCGACTTGCCCCTAACCTTTTCCTTCGCCGCCACCAAACCATCGTCGATGGTGAGGACGGGCTTAATCTGCAGCAAAGAGCCTACCACGGCCTGGGCCTTGCCGATCCTGCCGTTGCGCTGCAAGTACTCAAGGGTATCGACCATGAAATAAGTGCTCATCTGGGAAGACATAGTCTTCACCGCTTCGACGATTTCCGCCTGCTCGGCGCCCCGTTCGGCAAGCTCGGCAGCATGGAGGACCAACAGACCAACGCCGATGGAGGCTTGACGGGAATCAATTACTTGAATGAGTCCCTCGGGGAACATGCCCGCGGCGATATTCGCCGATTGCTGGGTACCGGACAGACCCCCTGACAGATGAATGGAGACGATCTTGCTTCCATCAGCGATCAGCTCTTCATACACCTTGGCGAATTCTTGTGGGTTTGGCTGGGTAGTACTGGCCGTCTCCTTGCAAGTCACTAGTTTCTCGTACAGTTGGGCGCTCGAGAGCTCCTGACCATCAAGATAACTCTCCTGGCCGAAATTGACCCGGAGGGGAACTACGGCTATGCGGTGCTTTTCGGCTAGTTCCCGGGGCAAATCTGCTCCAGTATCCGTGAC
>JAAYLV010000069.1 GCA_012521755.1 Bacillota bacterium
CCATCAAGTTCTCATCGGGCGGGGCCAACATGCGGGCTCAGGTCCTGGAAGATGAGTGCATCCTCGATGGGCGGTGCGTTGCCGTCTGTCCCCAGAAGGCCAAGAAAGTCCGGCGGGATGTGGATTTAGTCCAAAGCTGGCTCGCGGACGGCGAAAAGGTAGCCGTGAGCCTGGCCCCTTCTTTTGTCGTCGGACTGCCGGCGGATCCAGGGCTAGTCCTGGCGGGCCTGCGCAAGTCCGGTTTTGCCATCGTCCAACAAACCGCGCTGGGAGCGGAACTGGTGGCCCGGGAACAATATCGGCTGAGCCAGGGAAACGGGATCCTCTTAGAACCCCAGATCAACAGCAGCTGCCCCGTGGTGGTGAACCTGGTGGAAAGGCACTACCCAGGACTGATTCCTCACCTCGCGCCCTTGGTCTCCCCGATGGTGGCCCACGCGCGTTACCTGAAACAAGAGGATCCGGAGCTCAAAGTCGTCTTCATCGGCCCTTGCATTGCCAAGAAAGAAGAAGCCGATCGCCTTGAGGATGTGGATGCCGTCCTCACCTTTCAAGAGCTTTGGGATTGGTGGAAGGGAGGGGAATTCATCGCCGGCGAAAGCCCGGCCGTGTTCGATCCTCCCTACCCAAACCTGGGCCGGTTGTTCCCCATCGACGGCGGTATGCTGAAAACAGCCGGCCTCGATGGCGACCTGATCGAGGGGCAAAGCATCGCCATCAGCGGCATGGACAACTGCCTGTCCTTCATGGAGAGCCTTTCCCAGGGGAAAGTGGAAGGCATCCGGACTGTGGAGATGCTAGCCTGTCCGGGCGGGTGCATCAACGGGCCAGCTGCGGCCGCCCAGGCTCCCTTGAATGACATCGTGAACCTATTTCAGCGGCGGCAGCGGCTCTTGGCCTTCTACCGCAGCCAATCCCCCCAGGAGACTGCTTCCTTGGAGCTTGCTCCCCGCCTCCTCTACCGGGACTATGAGGATCGGAGCGTTAAGGGGCAGGTCCCGTCGGAAGAGGAAATCAGGGCGGTCCTCGCCCAGGTGGGGAAGGTAACGAAAGAGGATGAACTGAACTGCGGGGCCTGCGGCTATAGTTCCTGCCGGGACAAGGCCGTGGCCGTTTGCCGCGGCCATGCGGAGCTTGAGATGTGCATCCCCTACATGCGGCAGAAGGCCGAATCCATCGCTAGTTTGGTTTTGAACGCCCTGCCGGCGGGGGTAATCGTCGTGGACGCGGATCTGAGGATTAAGGAAATCAACAACGCTGCCCGGGAGCTGTTCCACTGCAGCGACAAGGTAATCGGGGGGGACGTGGGCGTCTTCCTCGATCCTGAACACTTTCGCCGGGTCCTTTACGGGCGGCGGGTGGACCGGCGCCGGGTCGCCTACCGTCGCCACGGTCTGGTCGTTGAGCAGACTATCTTCTTCGTGCCGGAACACAGCATCATCGTTGGGATCTTCACCAACGTCACCCAAGAAGAAGAACGGCTGCAGCAAGTGCAGGAAATCAAGAAGGCCGCGGCGGAGCGGGCCCAAGAAGTCATCAACAAACAAATGAAAGTGGCCCAAGAGATCGCCAGCCTCCTGGGGGAGACCACCGCGGAGACGAAACTCTCCCTCATCAAGCTGATTGAACTGCTGCGGGAGGAGCAATAGATGGAGCTTTTCGTTGAGATCGGGAAGGTGCAGCTGAATAAGGACGGGGAGGAGCTTTGTGGGGATAATATCTCCATCACCCGCCATAACGGCTCCATCATGATCGTGACGGCCGACGGCCTCGGCAGCGGCGTGAAGGCCAACATCCTCTCCACCCTCACCGTCAAGATGGCGGCCACCATGTTGGAAAAGGGGGCCAAGATCGAAGATGTGATCGAGACCATGGCCAATACCCTGCCGGTCTGCAAGGTGCGCCAACTGGCCTACAGCACCCTCTCCATTTTGCGGATAGCCCGGGATGGGGGGGCTTATCTTGTTGAATACGACAACCCCCCGGCCTTCATCGGCCATGGGAGTCAGCCTGTGGGTCTCACTAGAATGAAGCGGAGCATCGGGGACAAGACTGTCAGGGAAGCCTTCTTCTGCCTGCGCACCGGCGACTGGATCGTCTTGGTCAGCGACGGGGTCCTCAATGCCGGCATCGGGGGCATTTGGAACCTGGGCTGGGGATGGGAGCGGGTGAACAATTATCTCCTGTGGCTCATGGCTACCGATGTGGGGGCCCAGGAAGCGGCGGAGGAACTGGCCCGGGTGACCAACAAGCTCTACGATGGGCGGCCCGGCGATGATGCCAGCATTGTCGTGATCAAGACCCGTCCGCCCCGCTATCTGACCCTCCTGGTGGGCCCTCCCCAGGATCCTGCGCAGGATGAGCATGTTGTCGAGCAGTTGATGTCTTCCCCAGGCAAAAAGGTGGTCTGCGGGGGGACGACTGGCAACATGGTGGGGCGGGTTCTGAATAGGGAAGTGGTCGTCGATCTAAGCTCAATGACCAAGCGGATTCCCCCCATCGCCACCATCGACGGGATCGATCTGGTCACCGAAGGGGTGCTGACCCTCCTGGGGGTGGTGGACCGGCTCCGGGCGGACCAAACGACAGAGGAGCTGGAAGGGCTCTTCGATGGGGCAAGCCGCCTCGCCTATCTCCTCCTGGAAGCTGACTACATCCACTTTATCATTGGTCGGGCCATCAATCCTGCCCACCAAAGGGAGGATCTCCCCTCCAATCTGGCCCTCAAACAGAAGATCGTGGAGGAGATTATGGAGCACCTGACTGCCAAGGGGAAAGGGGTGACCGTTGACTACTACTAGCATGGTGTCTCCCCTTCCTTGGGGAAGTCAGAAGCGTAGTCAACGTTAAGGAGGCGCCAGAATAGCAGCCATATCGGTGTCAAGTATGTGGCGACTTATCTAGGCAGCGCCGCCCCGAGGCCAATGAACGGGAAAAAGGCTCTGCGGCTGTATTTGGCAATTGTCCATGCCGCTCCTGAGCCCCGGGTGAAGTCTCCAACATCGATCGCTAGGGGAGAGGGACCAGCTCCACCTGTCCCCAGGCGCCGAGCTGATCCCCGCAGACGATAAGGATGCCGATGATGCCTTCAATTCCGGCCGCGAACTCGATGGCGCGGGGGATATGATCCTTGCTTTTGACCAGGTTCCCTGCAGCCGTCGCGACGGCATCGGCTAAAGCCGCATCGGGGGAGAGGACAACGACGGCGTCGGCCTCCCCAAAGCTTAACGCGTGGCCCACCGTCCCCGATGAAGTGCAAATCCCTAAGGGGGTGAGGGTCGGGTCGATCCTAAGGCCGAGCCTTCCCGAGAAGGGCGACCGGCCAGCATAAAGGCCGACGCGGCGGGGCCGGCTGCTGGCCAGGAAAATGTCGCCGCCGTTTTCGATGATCAGTTCCGGCGATGCAGGCAGGAGAGCCTCCCCCACCGCTTCGGCGATGGCCCCGGCCACTGCCGCCATGGGGCCAACCCCCGCCTTCGCTGCGGCCTGGGCCATCCGGCGGATGAGGAGGGGGGCATCGGCCTCGACGGCCACAGGTTCGAGGCTCCATTGGAAGTCGGGGCGGCCCTTGATATAGGAGCGGAGGATCCGCCGCTCCCTCAGGGCCACCGCCTCTACTTCCCGGCGGAGGTCCCCCTCGGCGTAAACGAATAAATCCGTTTCCGAAAGGGTCACCCGAAAGCCCACCAAGTCTTCCGCGTGCATGGATTTCCGGTAAGTCCGCTCGTATTCCAACTCTAGAAGGTCGCCTCCAAGATCTGCAACGGACAAGCCGTGACGCAAAGTTCACAGACGATGCACTTGTTGGGATCAAAGTCCAGCTCCCAGTCGGGGCTCATGTAGAGGGCCTGGGAGAGGCAAACCGCGGTGCAGGCCCCGCAGTGGACGCAGGATTCTTGATCCCACTTGATTTCCTTACTGAGCCGCGTCACCCGGATCCCCTGTTCTTCCAGGAACCGCAGCCCCGCCTCCACTTGCTCCGTGGACCCGTCTTCAACCTCAAGGACTAGCTTGCCTTCTTCCTTGGGGCTGATGTGGGCCCGCATAATATTGATCTTCAAGTCAAAGTCCTTAACCAGCCGGTAGGTGATAGGCAGCTCAACTAAACTCGGCGGAAAGGTGAGAACTACACGGCGCTTGCTCAACGGACCGTCACCCCCTCAGTCCTGATCTCCAAAGGTTTTTGGGTTTGCTCCCGGGGAAGAAGCTGGACCGGCTCCTGCAAGAGGAACTCGCCCTGTTGGATCCACGCCTTCAAGGCGGCTGCGATCTCCCGGGCCTTCTTCAAGCTCGAAAGGGGCGCAGTGGGCACTTCTTTCCCGTTGATCTGGACGTACCCCTGGCGAAGCTGGGCATAATTCACCTGGCCATATGTGGGCCGCGACCGTTTGGGGACGCTGTAGTCGAAGATGGAAGTGTAGATGTCTTCATTCTTGACCCCTACGAAACGGGCCATCTCCGCATCCAAGATGGGGATGGGGATGCCTACCCCGACGAACAGGGTCGTGCCGTAGTTGTGGAAGCGGGCGGCCCGAATGAAGGCCGTATCCATTTTCTTCAAATCACCGATCAAGGCCAACGTTCCCGCCGCCCCTAGGGGCACGCCGTTTGGACCGCGGGGCGCGGATGGGTTGTGCTGGGTGCCCTCCCAAGCCACATAGCCCTGGGCGCCGCCCAAGAAGATGCGCGTCCCCACCCCGACAGTGCGAAAACAAGGGTCATTGATGAGGGGGCTCAGCTCCCCGGCGCTCGAGTAGGTGACATTGCCGAACCGGGGCAGCAGCGTGCCCATGTAAGTGTAAAGGGTCCTGTTCCCCGAGTTGACGGCCGCCGCGTAGTTCTGATAAGCATTCCGCGGGTTGAACAAATAGGCCTGATTCAATGAGTCTTTGGTGATGTAAGTTTCGATGGCCCGATTAGGGTAGCAGTCGGTTCCGTAGGAGGAGGCCCGCAGCAACACCGGCTTACCCGCAATCAAGTCCTCAATGACGTGGGCTCCGCCGTAAGCCATGCCTTTCGTCTCCGACAGCTCTGTGGCGCCGATATAGGCGTCCACCGCCGCCAGTCCCCCGTAGGCAGGAACATCGTTCAACCAGACTTTGGACATGCGAATTGGCGGGTCGGCATGGCCGAAGTTGAGGAACGCCCCCGAGGAGCACATGGGCCCAAAGGTCCCGGTGGTGACCACATCCACCTCTTCTGCAACCTTCTCTGGCCCTTTTTCCTCGACCAAGGGGATGACCTCCTCCGCGGTCAGGACTACCGCTTTGCCGGCTTTGATTTTTTCGTTGATCTCGGCAAAGGTTTTCTGTACCATTGGCACGCACCTCCCTCGTTATCCTAAAAGTAAACCCCTTCCGATGAGGAAGGGGCTACACTTCTAGTCTAGCACTCCTCTCATCTCTCAGGACGAGTCGTCCTGCAGGAATTGGCACCACTTGCGTTTCCGCCGGTTGCCGGGTTTCATCGGGCCAGTCCCTCCACCACTCTTGATAAGAGTCAAACACCGTATTGAATTTGAGAGCAATAATACCATCAACCGGTTCGGCTGTCAACGATAAAGTTTTCACAAATTGTGCTGGGGAGAGTCCCGGCAGCGGGCAAGTTGTTCCCGGCCGAAGGAAAAGGAGGGAGAAGGCGGGAAGGAAATCAGGGGACAAGTCCACGAGCCGTTGGAGGGCTCGAAGGGAAGAAATGCCCTCGCGGGTTTGTCGAGGGAATAGTGGGGCTAGAAGGGAAGGACGGGCCTATGCCTACGGGTGGGGAGAGGATCAATCTCGAACAGGCGCTGCAGCTTTGGGAAAGTGGCGATCCCACTTGGCTGGATTCAAGCTGCGCATCATTCCTCGCAGAACTGGCCATGGAAGTCTTGATCCACGCGCAGCAGATTTTTCGGGAAGTAGAGCAGGAACTGGCGTGCATCGAACAAAACCTGACGGTGACCGATGCGAGGGTCTTGGCCCACCTGGGCTTTGTCGGGTCCGATACACTCGCCGCCATGTCGCAGCGGCTGAGCATCCCCCGCACGACGATGCATTACGCTTTGCGCAAGATGGAAAGGCGAGGGTGGCTTGAGCGCCGCGAAGGTGAGCAAAGGGCCGATCAGCCAGTTTTCTCCCTGACATCCCGGGGTAAGAAGCAAATGGCCGCGGTGCTCAAGGCCTTTTTCCATCCTGTCAAAGGCAGCATCACCTACGATTACATCGCTCTGGCCAATGAACCCCTAGTGGCCGTCGCGATGGCTCTGCGGGCAATGACAAGGCTTAGATCTGGAGGTGAAGATGCTGAGCGGATCGCTGGCGAAGCGGAAAGGATTGTGGCCTTAGTTCGCCAAGTCCAGGACGAAGGCCTCAGAAGGTGACTTTGCCAAGGGCTTTAGTCTTCATCGAGAACAGTTGCCCCGCCCCTCAAGGCGGGTGATTTGTTTTTCATGGCCATGCGGCTTGCCAAGAATGGCTTTTACATAGCCTAGGGGCGGTACCACGGTCAAAGGGGCGAGTTGTACCAAATGGAACAAATGGCGAGGTGACCCTTGGTCCATTGCCGATCTCCAATGGCAATTGGACCAAGGGTTTATAGCAAAGTGACAGTGGACGCTTCCATAGCCCTAAAGAATTCTAGGAAAGGATCGACAATTCTTAGTAAGGGAGTCAAGATAGCTGGGCCTACTGTTCCAATTAGAACAGTAGGGTCGGTTGGCGGCATATCACACCGGCCGCCTTTTCTTGAAGACTATTGGGCTTCGACCATGGAGCGAGAGGTGCGGTGCATAAATACATGGCTAAGGGATTAATGCTGGCCCTGATGGGGGCAGCCGCCATTGGAAATAGGGTGCCCGTTAGCATTTTCTTCGGGTTTGACTGGCTTTGGGGAGGCATTGGGGTACTCTTGGCCATCCGCTATGGCCGGCGACCCGCGGGCAGTTTGGCAGCCTTGTTCGCTGGCCTTGGGGCCTTCTGGGGAGGGCGCCTCGGCTGGATTTATCTTTTCGAGGGCCTTTGGGTGGATCACTTCTGGCATCGGACGAGGCGCAACATGCTGCTCTTGGACAGCCTCTACTGGCTGGTCCTTGCAGCCATAATCGCCCTTTGCTATTTTGCCGGCTGGCTTCCCTTGCATCCACCAGCTTTTCTTTTCCTGCTGATGAAAGGGCTGGTCAATGGGGTGGTCAATGCTTTCATCGCTGAAGCCATCTCGGTGCTCCTTGATTCCCATAGCGGAGGAAGGCTGCCCTCCCTGCAGCGGGTCCTCTCAACGCTGCTCATCGCTTTCGTCTGTCTGGGGGCGCTGTTTTTGATCTCCTTCGGGAGCTGGCAAGAATTCCGCCATATGGAGGCGGACATAAGGGCCCAGTTAGAGTTTACCCACCGGACTGTTTCGGTGGCCATTCAAAACGAACTCCTCAGCCAGGCCCGGGCTGTGGCGCTCTTGGCGGAAGTTGCCGAGCCCATCCTAGCCGACCCGGGACTAGTGCAGCGTCACACCCAACTGATCCAAAGGGCGAACAGTGGACTCTTGGGTCTGTATGTGGCTGACGAAGATGGTGCGCGGATCGGCTTTGCGGGGGATGGAGAGTTGACCATAGGTCCCAATGGCACCGCAGGCGAGTATTACCTAGAACTGCTGCAGACGGAAAAGCCCAGGGTTTCTTCCCTGATCATGTCGGCAAATTTGGCGGGGGCGGATAGGACCGCGCCAGTGGTCATCCTAAGCTATCCAATCCTGGGGGAGGGGGGCATTCGCGGCTATGCTGCCGGCCTTTTGGACTTTGCCAAGATCCCCGCCATCTTAAGCCCCCTCATTCACGCTGACGATACGATCACTTTAGTCGATCGGGAAAGCCGGGTGATCGGGAGCAGCAACCCCGCGATCGCCCCCGGGACAGATTTCTGGGAGATTGAATCCCACGCGTCTCACCACCATCTGACTGAGGCCATCGAACACCATATGCCTTCCCGAGCGGGCTCGCCCCTGGAACGATGGCGGCTGAGCCATTATGTCTTTCGCCAAGAGATCATGACCGACGAAATCGCCTTTGACGTTCCCTGGAGCATCATCATCGAGCGGCCAATTGGAACATACATCGATAGGCTCTACGAATACTACAACGCCAGTCTGGCAAGCTTCTTGCTATTCTTAGCCGTCGCCGTTCTTGCCGCCCTTCTCGGCTCATACTGGCTGGGGAAGCCCATCAGGATCCTCGCCGCGCTCAGCCCCGATTTGCTGGCCAGAATCCGTCAAGGACAAGGGATCCATTGGCCCCAGGGCAGGGTGGTTGAACATGCGGCTCTCATCCGCAGCTACGAGGCGATGACCGAAGCCATCAAGGAACATGTGGACGAGATCGAGCTCTATTCCCGAAAGCTGGAGCACCTGGCCCAGCGGGACGCCCTCACTGGACTCCTCAATCGAGGCGCTCTATCGGACAGGCTCCAGGCCGCCATTGAGTCTGCCAGCGCTGATGATTCCTTCTGCGCGGTACTGTTCATGGATCTGGACAGATTCAAGCTGATCAACGACACCTACGGGCATGATGCGGGCGATGCCATCTTGGTGGAATTTGCCTCCCGCCTGGGGGCGGTTTTCGGCAGCACATCCTCCATCATCCGCCTAGGTGGAGACGAATTCGTGGTAGTGCTGGAGGAGGTCGCGGATGGGGAAGACGTAAGGGAGCTTATCGAATCCTTCTTGGCTGCCCTTCGCTCGCCCATCCCCTTGGGAGAGGTGGAAGTGGAGGTTAGGACAAGCATTGGGGTGAGTTGTTTTCCCCGCGATGGAACCGACGGCGATACCCTCCTCAGCCGCGCCGATATCGCCATGTATTATGCTAAGCAGGCGGGCGGCAGCGGCTACCGGTTCTACGAAAGGGAGATGGACAAGGGCTACCTCGATTCGGAGCAGCTAGCAAGTGACTTGCGGCGGGCTATCAACCGAGAGGAGCTCAGGCTCCATTTTCAGCCGATCGTCAGCTGCCGCACCCTCCAAGTGGTTGGGGTTGAGGCTCTAGTCCGGTGGCAGCATCCCCAACTCGGTTTGCTGTTGCCCGATGCCTTCCTGCCCGCAGCGGAAGACAGCGACTTGATCTTGGCTATCGATGCCTGGGTCTTGCAGAAGGCCTGTTCGGAGGTGCTGAGGCGCTTTCCCCGGGAGACCCCCCTGCTTTTTGTCAATCTGTCTGGTCGACACTTGCGCGATGGGGACAGGCTCCTCGATATGGTGAGGACGGTGCTCGAGGGAACCAGTTTCGACCCAAGCGCGTTGATACTGGAAGTTGCGGAAACCGCCCTCGTCGAGCATGTGGACTTGGCCGTAAGGAGCATGAACCAACTCAGAAGGATCGGCCTTCGCTTTGCCCTTGATGATGTCGGGAAAGGCTGCTCATCCCTAGCTTACCTTGCCCGCTTGCCCATCAGCGTCTTGAAGATTAGCCGCTGTTTCGCCGACGTTGAGGGCGAAGAGCTCGACACTCTCCTGGAGATGGCCAAGGGCCTGGGGATCATCGTCATCATCGAAGGCATTGAGACGGTCCATCAGTTGGATTTTTTCGCTGACCACCAGTGTGACTTGGCCCAAGGGTTCTTTTTCGGCATGCCCCGCCCCATTGGCGAGTTGGATGCCAGTTTCCGGTGCATCCCACCGGGCCGCGATGAGAACAAGAAACTTGGAGGGAACAGAACATGAGGGGTATTACTCTACAAACAAAGAGCATCATCACTAGACTCATTATACTCATCGGCTTTACCACATTAGCATTACTAGCCCTGTCCAGTTGGGTGTCCTACTACCAGACCCGGCAGATCATGGAGGAGACTATCTTTGACGCAGCGGCTGCCGCCGCGGAGCAAAACGCGCGCCTCATCGAGAACTGGCTCATCGCCACGGGCAATGAACTCAGCGCCTTAGCCAATACTGCGGCCATGCGCAGCATGGATTGGAGCCTGCAGCTGCCCGTCCTCCAAGAAGTGGCGGCGGCCCATGATGACTATGAAATGATGTACATAGTTGACGCCGAGGGCAGAGCCCGCTTCACCACCGGCGGACAGGCCGACCTTAGCGATCGCCCTTATTTCCAAGAGGCAATGCGAACTGGCCGCACGGCCTATTCCGATCCGTTGGTCAGCAGGGCCACGGGGGCTACGGTCGTCGCTGTGTTAACCCCCATTCGCCGGGAGAATAGCCGCGAAATCATCGGTGCTGTTGGCGCGGCAATTGAGCTAACCTACCTGCAACAGATTGTCGAAGGGATGCGCCTGCGGGGCTATGGGTACGGGTGGCTCATTGATGGCAACATGGTGACCGTCGCTCATCCCGATACCCGTTATGTGGGGAATAAGGACATTTTCCAGGGCAACGCCGAGCTAGAAAACCTGGCGAAGACGATGGTCAGCGGGAAGGCGGGAATGGATAGATACACATTTCACGGCGAGGCTAAAGGACTAGCCTATGCCCCGATCCCGCTAACCGGCTGGTCCATCGGCATGACGGCGAACATGTCCGATGTGCTCGCGCCAGCTAACCAGATGCGAAACATCATGGTCGTGATCACGATCATTGCCGTCGTTGTCGGCATCATCGTTGCCTATCTAATGGCCCTCTCCATCGCCCGGCCAATTGTAAACCTGAGGGAAATTGCCGCAATGGCCGCTGCCGGCGATCTTACCCAAAGGGCCCACCTCAACTCCAGGGATGAAGTGGGTCAACTAGCCAGCGCCCTTAACCACATGATTGGCAGCCTCAGTAACATGATTGGTGAAGCAGCTAATGCGTCCGCTCAGCTGACGGGAGCCAGCCAGCAGCTTTCTGCCTCTACCGAAGAGGCCGGCGCTTCCATCCAAGAGGTGGCTGGCACAGCCAATGAGTTTGCCAGCGCGGTCGGGAAAATGACCAGCAACGTGCAGCAGATGGCAAACACCGCTAGGGAGATCGCCAAGATGGCTGAAGATGGGGAGACGGCCGTCGACGAATCAATTAGGCAAACGGCCGAGGTGAAAGAGAAGGCCCAGGAAATGGCGACCATCCTGGAAGGACTTGGGGAAAGCTCCCAGCAGATCGACCGGATCGTCAATGTCATCAGCGAGATAGCCGACCAGACCAACCTCTTGGCCCTTAATGCCGCCATTGAGGCCGCTAGAGCAGGCGACCAAGGCCGCGGCTTCGCCGTAGTTGCCGAGGAAGTGCGGAAACTAGCGGAACAATCGGCAAAGGCCACTGAAGAAATCACCGCCCTGATTCAGAAGATACGGCAGGAGACGGAAATGGCTGTGGCCGGTGTGCGGGAGGGCGCAGCAAAGTCAGAAAAGACTTTGGACATCGTCAGCAAAAGCGGCGAGCGTCTTCGCGGCATCATCCAGGCTATCGGCGGCGTTGTCAAGGGAATTGAAGAGGTCAATGCGGCAGCTCAACAGATCGGTGCGGGGAGCCAAAGCCTCTCGGCCGCCACTGAGGAACAATCGGCAACAGTCGAAGAGGCCGCCTCCGCGGCAAATAACCTGAGTGCTATGGCTATGCAACTGCAGCGCCTGGTGGAAGGGTTCAAGGTGAACGACTAGGAGATGACTGCGCCTACTCCTCCCACTTTGGTGGGGGGAGTAGGCATGCACCATGCCGGCCCATCTTCATCTGCCCCTAAGCGGCCCCCCAGTAAGCAGTCCCCTAGGAAGGTTCAGCTTCTTCATCTCGACCAAGGTTGCCTCACGTGTGTCCCAGTTCCCCTTTGGGGCCGTTGACAAACCTGCTTTCGGGTCCGCAGGCCCATCCCCTACAGGGCACCCCCCAGCCGAGTCTTTTCTTGCCGGCTGCAAGTCCCGATAAAGACCCATAACCCGCCCCGGGGATTGGGAGGCGGTTCACTTGGTGCACCAAGTGAACCGAACCTGTTGTTCATGGCGCCCAACGCCCGGTCATGCATAGGAAAGGCTGGAGTGGAAGAAACTGAAGATAGTGTCTAGGCGCGGGGGTGTCCCATGTCCATCACCAAGATGTTAAGAAAGCTTGTGCGCAGACCTAAGAAAAAGCCCACAAGGCGGGGAATTCCCAAGGGGCTTGCGGCCAAGTTGGCAAAGTTGGACAAAGAGTTCGAGAAGGCCGAAGACCTTCTCGTGCGGAAGTTCGCCATCGGTCCGACCAAGATCCCCGCGGCCATCGCCTATTTCAAAGGCATGGTTGATGATGCTGTCATCTGTCAGGGACTCCTTAGAAACGCCATGTTGGAGCTGAGGCAGGTTGCGCCTGGCAAGGAACATGATGAGGGAAGCATCTTGGAGATGGTCAAGCAGGTAGTGACCGTCGCGGAAATGGAAGAGGTCAACAAGTGGGAAGACATAATCGTCCACCTGCTGAGCGGCCGTGCCATCTTGATGGTTGAAGGCATGGGTCCGGCCTTGTCCATCGATGTAACGGGCTGGGAGCACCGGGGTGTGGAGCAGCCCATCGCCGAAGCAGTGATCCGGGGTCCGCGGGACAGCTTCACCGAATCGATCCGCATCAACATCACTTTGATCAGGCGGCGGCTGCGGGATAGGAGCCTCAAAGTGGAGATGTACAAGCTTGGCTCCCGGACCAGGACCGATGTGGCCCTGATGTACATCGCGGACATCATCGATCCGGAAATCTTGGCCGAAGCCCAAAAGCGGCTGGAGGCCATCAAATTGGACTCCGTTCTCGATAGTGGGTACATTGAAGAACTAATCGACGACTGCTGGTGGTCCCCTTTCAGCACTACCCAGGAGACGGAGCGGCCCGATGAGGTGGTGGCGGGCCTTTTGGAGGGACGATTTGCCATTGTGGTGGACAACTCTCCCTTTGTCGTCCTCGCGCCGACGACTATCAATACCATCATGCAGTCGCCCGAGGATTACTACATGCCGTGGATGGTGGTATCATTAGTCCGCCTTGTCCGCTTCGTCGGGTCCTTCATCTCCCTCACCCTGCCGGCCGTCTACATCTCCCTCATCGGCTACCATCCGGAGATGATCCCCAGTCGGCTGGCCCAAAGCATCGCGGTGGCTAGGGACGGCATACCCTTCCCGTCGGCGACGGAAGCCTTCCTATTGGAAATGGCCCTTGAGCTCCTCCGGGAGGCGGGGATCCGGGTGCCTGGCCCGATCGGGCAGTCCATCGGCATCGTCGGTGGCATTATCATCGGCGATGCTGCCGTCAGAGCGGGCCTGGTCGGCCCCGTCATGGTCATCGTCGTTGCCGCAACGGCCATCTCCAGCCTATTGGTTCCCACCTACAGCTTCGCCCTGGCCCTGCGCAACCTCAGGTTCATACTTATGCTTCTGGCATCATTCTTCGGGCTCTTTGGCGTGACCATGGGGATGCTGGCCATCCTGGCCCACCTAGCAGCCTTGAAAAGCTTTGGCGTCAGCATGCTGTCGCCGTGGAGCCCCCTTAGGGTGCGGGATCTGCAAGACAGCTTGATTCGCCTGCCGATGATGGCCCTCCACCGGCGGCCCGGTCTTTTCCGAGTCCAGGACCCGACTCGTCAAGAGGATGAACGCCCGGAGGGGAAGGACCATTGAGAAGGCTATTGTTCCTCGTCATGTTGTGCCTGGCCTTGCTCCCCGGCTGCTGGGACCTGCGCGACATCGAGCGCCGGGCCAACATCACCGCAGTCGGCATCGACCTCATTCCGGAAGAGGAGCGGGAAGGGTTGACTGGGGAAGACCCTTTGGAGAGTAAGCATCGGCCCAAGTACAAGATGACGGTGGAGATCCCCGTCCTGGGGGAACTGCGGGGCGTGGAAGGGTCAGGGGGCAGCAGCGAGGGGGGGAAACCGGCCTGGGTGCTCGCCAGCACCGGGACCAGTCCCGCCCAGATCACGACCCTCCTTGACCTGCGCCTGTGGCGGGAGCCTTCCTTTGGCCACACAAAGGTGCTGGTCATCGGCGAGGAGGCGGCCAGGGAAAGCCTGAAGGACACTATCGACTTTTTTCACCGGCATCGGGAGCTGTCTCGTCGCATGAAACTGGTCATCGCCCAAGGAGACGCGTACCACGTCATCAAGGTGTCGCCGGAAATCGAAGAGCTGCTGGGGATCTACCTGGACAATCTAATCGAGTTGGTTACCCTGTCCGGCAGACTTCAGCGGAAAAACCTAGGGGAAGCCGCCCGGGAACTTTACTCAACGGGCAACGCCCTCCTGCCGCGGGCGCGGCCAGAAGAGACGGAAGTGATCGTCGGCGGTTCGGCCGTGATCAAGAACTGGCGGCTGGTCGGGTGGTTGGGGGAGCTGGAGACCATGGGGAGCCTTTTTGCCACCAACCAACTGCGGGTGGGCTTGCTGGTGGTGGGAAGTCCCGACAAGACCACCGGGGAGGTCGCCGTCACGATCAGATCTTCCCGCACCCAAATCAAGGTCTTGCCTGCGGGCGATCGGATCTCCTTCCAGTTCAACATCTTCACTGAAGCTGATGTTGTCGAGCAGCTGGGGGGAAGGCCGCTGGATGATCCATCCTTGATCCAGTCTATCGAGGACCTCGTTGAACAGGAGATCGTTGCTGTGACGCGTGGAGCCCTTAGCAAGCTCCAACGGGAATTCCGAGTTGATGCCCTTGGTCTTGGCGATTGGGTTTGGAAGCAGCGGCCAAAGATCTGGGAGCAGGTAAAGGACGATTGGGATGACTATCATTTCCCGCGAGCCGAGTTCCAGGTCCAGAGCCAGGTCCGCATCCGCCGGATCGGGGTGACTAGCTAGGGGTGGGGACATGGAAAACGATCGAATCACTTCTTGGCAAGTAATCGTCCTCCTGATCAGCGTCATCAACGGCACCCGCCTTTTGGATCTTCCCCGGATCCTCGTTCAAGACGCGGGCCCCGATGGCTGGCTGAGCCTCTTTTTCGGGCACATCCTTGCCGTTGGGGCCGCCTTTGTGATGATCAAGCTTGCCCAAAGGTTTCCCCGCCTCACTTTCGTGGAATACAGTCGGCGCATCATCGGTCCTTTCCTGGGGACGACCATCTGCCTTGGGGCCGTCTTTTTGTGGACCTTGATCAGCGCCAGGATCATCAGAGTCTTTGCCGATGTGCTGAAACTCTTCGTTTTTCCCCGCACCCCCATCGAGGTGATCATGTTGATGATGCTGCTCTTGAGCCTTTATGTTGTCCGCAATGGCCTTGAACCCATGGCCCGGACCATGGAGATCCTTTTCCCCGTAATCATCCTGACCATCGGCCTGGTAGTGCTCTTTGCCGTTCCCGAACTGGACCTTACCAATCTTCAGCCCGTGCTGGCCAAAGGCTTAGGTCCTGTGATCAAGGGAGGGATGCGCCAAGCTTTGGAACAGCGGGGGATCAAACTGTTCCTTTTGGTAATCCCCTTCATGCTGGCGCCCCAGCGGGTGGGAACCGTCGTGTTTTTGGGCCTGGGCATCAACTACTTCCTCCAGGTCATCGTCTTCATCGTGACTATTGGAGTCTTTGGCCTCCATACGGAAGACTTTCTCTGGCCCGTGAGCATGCTGGCAAAGTTTCTGGCCGTTCCCGGAGGAATAGTGGAGCATTTGGAGATCATTTTCATGATCATCTGGGTGACCGCGGCTTCCGCGAGTTTGATGGTCAACAACTACCTGGCCTGCACCGCCCTGGCGCGCCTTGCGGGTCTCAGCAAGCAGTATCCTTTGGCCTTTCCCCTGGCCCCCATCATTTTTTTCATTGCCCTGCTGCCGGATAGTATCGTGGCGACGGAAAGCATCCTATTGCTAGAGAGGATGTTGGGCTTCGTCATCGCGTGGATCACACCTGCGCTGCTGCTCTTCATCGCCTGGATCAGGGGTGTGAAAGATGTCTAGGGAAATTGTCAACTGGCTGGCCGAACACTTGGACGCGGGTCAGATCCTCTTCATCCTGGGGGCGGGCCTAGGCTCGTACTGGATCGACGGGCGCATCCTCCAAGCCCAGGGCTTTTTCCGGGAGGCGCGCCTTGCGAGGAAAATCGGCCTTGCCTACATCCTAGGAGGGATCCTCCTGTGGCTGGTTGTGCGCTTTCTCCTGTGGTTCACCTAGGGGCGTGCTTATCTTAGCCAAAAGCAGCGGCACATCCTCCGGGGAGAGGCGTCCAAAGGTCTTGTCGTTGATCATGACTACCGGGGCTAAGCCGCAAGAGCCAACGCAGGCGACCCGCTCCAGGCTGAACTCGCCGTCGGCGGTGGTCTCCCCGGCATCGATCCCCAAGGCGTCGGCAAAGGCGGCTAGGATCTCCCCGCTTCCTTGCACATGGCAGGCTGTCCCCTGACAGACCCGGACCATGTTCTCGCCCCGGGGGGCTAAGTAAAACTGGGCATAGAAGCTCGCGGTCCCGAAGACATCGCTCAAAGGGATCCTTAAGGCCCGGGCGATGTAAGCTAGGTTTTCCCGGGATAGATGGCCGAACCGGCGCTGAACGTCTTGCAGCACCGGGATGAGGGGGCCCGGGTCCTTTAGGTGCCTGGCCAAGATCTTATCGAGGACGTCGGTATCTTCCGGAGCCATGGCTAGATGCCCCAAAGTGTTGGTCATGTGGTGTAGACCACCTCCTGCAATGGTTCCTCCACTTGCCGTATCTTGGTCAAGCGGGCGGCACAGACCTTAAGCTCTGGAATCTGGGCTTTGGGATCCCGGGCTGGGTTGGTCAAGAGATTGGCCGGGGCCTCCCGGTAATGGAAGGGGATGAACAGGACCCGGGGACCCACCCGGTCGGTGATCAGGGCCTTCAAGACAATCTCTCCCCGGCGGGTGGCCACCGCAACGAGCTCTCCCTCTTCAATGCCAAGGTCCGCAGCCGTCCCCGGATTTACCTCCACATAAGCCTCTGGGCGGAAGGTCTCCAGCCCGTAGGAGCGGCGGGACATGGTCCCCGTGTGGTAGTGATAAAGGTGGCGGCCCGTCGATAGGATGAAAGGATACTCATCATCGGGAACCTCCGCGGGCACTTGGGGACGGACGACCGCCAGCCTGCCCTTGCCCCCGGCGAAGCGTTCATGGTGGAGGAACTTGGTGCCGGGATGGTCGCGATGGGGACAGGGCCACTGGAGACCCCGATCGCCTAGTCGGTCATAGCTTACCCCGCCGTAAATGGGGGTCACCGACGCGATCTCGTCCATGACCGCCGCGGCCGACGGATACTCCATGGGATAGCCCATACGGGCGGAAAGCTTGCTGATGATTTGCCAGTCGGGGAGGCTTTCTCCCACCGGTTCGATGGCCTTGCGTATCCTTTGAATGCGCCTTTCGGTATTGGTGAAGGTGCCGTCCTTCTCCGCGAAGCTCGCCCCCGGGAGGACTACATGGGCATACCTGGTCGTTTCCGTCGGGAAGATGTCCTGGACGATGAGAAAGTCAAGCTTCTCCAGGGCCGCCTCGGTCCCGGCCATGTCGGGATCGCTGAGGACGGGATTTTCCCCCATGATGTACATGGCGCGGATCTTGCCGGCCCGGGCCGCCTCCATCATCTCCAGGACCGTGAGCCCCCGATCGTGGGGCAAGGGTCTTCCCCACTTCTCTTCAAAAAGGGCCCGCACCTCCTCCTTCGCAACCCGTTGGTAGCCGGGGAGGTAGTCGGGAAGGGCCCCCATATCACAAGCTCCCTGGACGTTGTTTTGACCCCGGAGAGGATAGATGCCCGTGGATGGACGGCCCACATTCCCGGTCAACATGGCAAGATTGGCCAGGCTGGCCACGTTGGCGGTGCCGGAGGTATGCTGGGTGATCCCCATGGCGTAGAGGATGGTGGCCCGTTTGGAGCTTGCGTAGAGCCTCGCCGCCTTGATGATGTCCTCTGGGGGAACCCCCGTCATCGCCGCGACCTTTGCCGGGGGATAGTCGGGGAGGATCGCGGCCAGCTCAGGGAACCCTTCGCACCGCTCTTCGATGAACTCCCGATCGTGCAGCCCTTCGCCCACGATCACATGCATCATCCCCAGATACAAGGCCACATCCGTCCCCGGGGCCAGCTGCAGGAAAAGGTCGGCCTTTTCCGCGAGATCCGTCCGGCGGGGGTCGATGACAATGAGAGTCGCTCCCCGCCTCTGGGCCTGGTGGAGCCAAAAGCCGATGACCGGATGGGCTTCGAGGGTGTTGGAGCCGACAACCAAGATGAGCTCCGCCTCTTCCAGCTCCGCGATGGAATTGGTGGCCGCCCCGCTCCCGAAGGCGTAGCTTAGGCCTGTAATCGTCGAGGCGTGGCAAAGGCGCGCGCAGTGGTCCACGTTGTTTGTCCCAAGGACCAGCCGGATGAACTTTTGAAACAGATAGTTTTCCTCATTGGTGCACTTCGCGGAGCTAAGGCCCCCGAGGGCACCGGGTCCGTACTTGTCCTTGATCGCGAGGAGCCTGGCTGCAGCATAGCTCAGTGCCTCATCCCAGCTGACGGGCACTAGCTCGCCCCCTTTGCGGACCAAGGGTTCCTTCAGTCTGTCTCGGTGCTGGATGAAATCCCAGCCAAAGCGGCCCTTAACGCACAGAAGATTGTTGTTCGCCGGACCATTGGCCCCTACCGCGCCGATAATCTTCCCTTGATTTATTTGGAGGCTGATTGCGCAGCCGACGCCACAATAGGGGCAGACAGTCTGCACCTTGTCGACATCGAAGACCCGTCCCTGGCCCCTGATGAGCTTGGGCTGGAGGGCGCCGGTGGGGCAGACGCTGATGCAGTTGCCGCAGAAAATGCAGGGGCTGTTTTCCAGGCCGGTGTCCAGCCCCGCGGCGATCTTCGTTTCAAAGCCCCGGTAGGCGAAGGTGTAGACGTTGGCTCCCACCTTCTCCGCACACATGTAAACACACCGGCCGCACAGGATGCACTTGTTGTGGTCCCTGATGAAAAAGGGATTGTTTTCATCGGCATCGTAGTGTTTGACATCCCCTTGGTAAGAGCTTCGCTTCACCCCGTACTTGTAAGCGTAGGCTTGCAGGCGGCAGTCCCCTGTCTTCTCACAGGTAAGGCAGTCTTCCGGATGGTTGGCCAGCAAAAGGTCCAGGATCTGCCGGCGGGCCTCTATTACCCGGGGAGATTCCGTAGCCACCACCATCCCTTCCCGGACGGGGGTGCTGCAGGACGCCGGCAGGGCCCCCAGCCCTTCCACCTCGACGATGCACAGCCTGCAGGCGCCGATGACGGATAGCATGGGATGGTAGCAAAGGTGGGGCACCGTAATGCCTAGCTCCCGGGCGGCGTTGAAAATCGTGGTGCCCTCTGGGACCTGGGTCTGCTGGCCATCGATGGTTAAGGTGATGCCCAAAGGGCCTCCTCCTTTCTCTCCTTGACGCCTCCAAAGCACACGCCCGCCGGGCAGCGGCCTTCCAAGTGGGCCAAATACTCGTCTTGAAAATAAGTTAAGGTGCTGAGCACAGGATTAGGCGCGGTCTGACCAAGGCCGCAAAGGGATGTGAGGCGCATGGTCTGGCCGAGGCCCTCGAGCTTGGCCAGATCCTCCAACGATCCTCCCTGGGTAGTCAGCTGCTCGAGGATTTCCAGCATCCGAAGCGTCCCCTCCCGGCAGGGGGTGCACTTGCCGCAGGACTCATTGCGGTTGAAGGAAGTAAAAAACCGGGCCAGGTCCACCATACAGGTCTCTTCGTTGAGGACTACCATGCCGCCGGAGCCCATCATCGCCCCCACTTTCGTCAGGGCATCATAGTCCACGGGGGTAGAGAGCTTATCCTCAGGCAGGCACCCTCCCGAAGGTCCGCCGATCTGGACCGCTTTGAACCTCCCCCGGCGGACTCCCCCCGCAAGCTTAAAGATGATGGTATGGAGGCTCATACCCAGGGGCACTTCGGCCAGGCCCGTAGTCGCCGTCTTGCCGGTGATGGCAAAGAGCTTGGTGCCCCGGTTGTTCTCATTCCCATAGGCGCAGAATTGGTGGACGCCCCGGTCGATGATCAAGGGCACATTGGCCCATGTTTCCACGTTGTTGATGTTGGTTGGCTGCTCCCACAGGCCCTTTGCCGCCGGGTAGGGAGGGCGGGGATGGGGCATGCCCCGCTTGCCCATGATGGATGCCATCAGGGCCGTCTCCTCGCCGCAGACAAAGGCCCCCGCGCCTTCTTTGATGGTTACATCAAAGGCAAAGCCCGTCCCCAGGATGTCATCCCCCAGCAGGCCAAAGCGGCGGGCCTGGTTGATGGCGATCTTGAGCCTGCGGATGGCCAGGGGGTATTCGGCCCGGACATAGAAGAAGCCGTGGGCGGCCCCGATGGCATAAGCGCCGATGATGAGTCCTTCCAAGACTCCATGGGGATCTCCCTCCAAGAGACTCCGGTCCATGAAGGCCCCCGGGTCTCCTTCATCCGCATTGCAAACAACATATTTAGGCTCCCCCGGGGATTTTCGGGCCAGCTCCCACTTGCGGCCCGTGGGAAAACCGGCCCCGCCCCGGCCCCGCAGGCCCGCTTGGCTGATGGCTTCAATGACCTCTTCCGGAGTCATGTCCCGCAGAGCCCGAACTAAAGCGGCATAGCCGCCCCAGGCGATGTAATCTTCGATCCGCTCCGGATTGATGAAGCCCGAACGGCAGAAAACGTAGCGCTGCTGATAGCGGTAGAAGGGGAGATCGGGGTAGGGCTTGGCCGGTTCGGGGATGATCCCAACCAGCCACTCCTCAACGGGTTTGCCCTCCAGGACATGGCGGTCGATGACCTTGCGGGTCCGGTCGATGTCCATGCGGCCGTAGCTGTAGCGCTCCTTGCCGCCAAGCTGAACGTCAACGAGGACCTCCTCTTCATCGAGGCCGATGCAGCCTACCGGCACCAACTGGACATGGGGCGCCCGCTCCTTCAGATAAGAGCGCAAGAAGCGGAAGACTTCCCCCGAGCCCGCGGCCAGTCCGCAAGTGCCCATGCCAACGTAAAGGGCATCATCGGTCTTGGCTTGGTACCGGGTGCGGATTTGCTCTTGCAGTTGAAGGAATTCATCGAGTCGGCTCAAGCTGGCACCCCCAAGGTAGGAGTGCCCGGCCACGGGGAGGGCTATGTCAGGAGGAAAATGGGAAACCCCATCAGCCTTCCGATGGGGTTTCGGCAACTTTGATGAAGGAACCTAGGATCGTCTTCAACCCGACGGTTGCAATCACGGCGACGAAGGCGATGGTGCCCAGTTTGCCGCCGCAGCCGTTGCTGCAGTCGAGGACCGTTAGGTAAAGGAGCCCCGCTAGGAGCCCCGCGAGGGAGAGGTCATGGTAGCTGGGCAGGACCTTATTGCTGCTCATGCCCACATAGCTGCCGCAGCAAAGGGCCACAGCCAGTTGGCCGCCAAACTCCGGGAACAAGGCGGGCAAGATCATTCCCCCGGCTAAAGCTACCGCCGCGGAACCGATGACTGCCCCTAGTCCCCGCTTGATGGACAAGGTGTAGGCGCCGATGGCTCCTAGGATCACCGCGGCCACCAGGGCCAAGGCCAAGGGGAAGGGGGCGAGGGTTCCGGAAATAGGGATGCTGACGCCCATCAGGAGGGCGGTCAAATTGACGCCCAAGAAGGCGGTGGTGCCCAGCTTGCCGCCATATCCCTGGAAGACGGGTGAACTCAAGTGGAAAACAAGGGCAGCCAAGGATGCGGCCACCAAGACAGCCCAAAAGCTGTTTAGCACGTATGCCGAGGACATCCCCACAAAGGCCCCGCAGTAAATGGCTGCTGCATGCTTTGGCCAGATGAAAGCCCCAAGCAGGCCGGTCAGGCTCGCGGCCACCACTGTACCTAGGTTAAGCTGGACTCCCAGCCAAAAGGACACCACGGCCCCGGCCCCATGGGCGATGAAGAGTTCCATTGACTCCCACCATCCTAACTATGATGAACTTGCTTGGTTTGAGCTGCTATCTCGGGAAGGTAGTGGGCAAGACAGGCGATCAAGATGATGGTCAAAAACAAAGTGGAACCAAGGTGACCTGCCCGGGCGATGAAGGCCCTCGTTAACAAGATGGCTCCGGAGAGCAATAGCAACAGACAACGCATAGCCAAAGTCCAAACCTCCTGTCAACGGGGAATGTGACAGCTTTCACAGTCCTGCGCAAATGATACCATCTAATCGAACCTGTGTCAATCGCCACAAAGTCATTCAGCTAGAATACCCCATCTTTCAGCAAGAATTTACTTGGATCGGCCAAGGGGCTACCGAGGAGATTTTCCTTTAAAGGGGGAATATAGCGTCGGTGGAGGTGGTCCTTTGAGTCTGATCTTAGTGCTCGGCGGGGCGAGAAGCGGGAAGAGCACCTTCGCGGAAAGCCTCGCGGCCAAGTACGGTCCCCCAGTGACATATATCGCAACGGCCGAGGGGCGCGATGAGGAAATGATCCAACGCATCCAGCGCCACCGGGCAAAGCGCCCCCGGTGCTGGGAGACGGTTGAGGCCCCTTTTGGCCTAGTCGACGAAGTCCGCAAGCGACAAGATCGGGGCGCTATCCTGGTGGACTGTCTGACCCTGTACCTTTCCAATTTGCTCCTGCAAGAAGAAATGCAAGCCCTCGATGCCGACCAGCGGGAAGAGAAGATCCTTCACGAGGTGACGGCCCTTGGGGAGGCGGCCTCGAAGGCGGAGGCGACAGTCATCCTCGTCTCCAACGAGGTCGGCTGGGGAGTTGTGCCCGATTATCCTCTGGGCAGGGAATATCGGGACCTATGCGGGTTTGCCAACCAGCGCCTGGCTGCCTATGCCCAAGAAGTCTACCTGGTCGTGGCCGGGATCCCCTTGAACTTGAAAGACTTGTCTGTGGGGCGGTGAAGGGGATGCTGATGCCTTTTGCTTTGGCGGTCCAATTTCTGACCCGGCTTCCCTTTTCTGGCCCGCAGGAGCCAACGGCCCAAGATCTGGCCCGTTCCATGGCCTATTATCCCGCGGTGGGACTGTTGCTGGGTCTTATCCTGTCCGTAGAGTACCTACTCTTATCCTTGTGTCTGCCCGAAGAACCCCTCTCCCTGATGATAGTCTTGACCCTCGTGCTGCTGACTGGAAATTTGCACCTCGATGGGCTGATGGACACAGCCGACGGCCTTTTCAGCGGCCGGGATCAGGCGGGGATGAGGCCCATCATGAAAGACAGCCGGATGGGGGCCCATGGGGTCACCGCGGGGGTGGGGGCTTTGCTGCTAAAGTATACTCTCCTTGCCAGTCTAGCTCGATCCCAGATGATTCCCGCTCTCCTTAGCATGCCCATGATGGGGCGGTGGGTGATGGTCTACAGTGTCGCCCGCTATCCCTATGCCTGGGGCGATGGGGGCCTGGCCAAAGTCTTCACCGATGGAGTGGGGTTGCGGGAGCTGTCTTGGGCCAGCCTGACTGCCGCCTTAGCTTTGCTCACCATCTGGGGCTCGGTGGGACTTGGGCTCTTTGCCCTTTGGCTTTTCCTGGGCATCCTGATTGCGGGATGGCTGGCTCGTCGCTTTGGCGGAGTAAGCGGCGATATTTGTGGAGCTGCTGGCGAACTGTTGGAAATTGGAGTGCTCCTTAGTCTCGTTGCCATCAGGAGGTGGATATAGATGGTCGAATCCAGAGCGGTCGCCTGGTCTCCCGGCGCTTGCGGCGAGCTGGTGCAGGGAGTGATCGACGGACGGGATTTTCTGATTACCTGTCCTATTGCCCGCTACTCCCGGGTGAGTGTGGAAGTGGTCGGTTCGACCCTGGATGTGCCGGAGGATTGTTCCAAGCTGCGGGAAGCCTTGCAAAGGACTTTGGACCTGTTGGGGGCTCCTTTGGACCTGGGCCTGCGGGTGCAGGTGACCAGTGACCTTCTTCGCGGGAAGGGCCTGGCCAGCAGCACCGCTGACATCGCCGCGGGAGTTGCGGCTTTGGGACGGCTCCTCGGCAGGGAATTCACCCCTAGGGAGCTGGCCTCCCTGGCCCTGCAGGTGGAGCCAACCGATGGGCTCATGTTTCCGGGGCTGGCTTGTTTTGACCACCGGCGGGGCACCTGGCAGGAATCACTGGGATCGCCTCCACCTATGGAGCTCTTGGTCTTCGATGCTGGAGGCGAGGTGGATACCCTAGCTTTCAACGGGCGTGACGACCTAACCCAGATCAACTCGGCCAAGGAAGGCATTGTGCGAGCGGCCCTGGCCTTGGTCAAGCAGGGGATCCAAGAGGAACGGCCCGACATGATTGCCCGGGGTGCGACGATGAGCGCCCTTGCCAATCAAAGGCTCCTGCCCAAGAAAGACCTGGAGGAAATCATCGGCTTTGGGGTCCGTCGGCTCGGCGCCCTGGGACTTTGTATCGCCCACAGCGGAACGGTCTTTGGTCTCCTCTACCCTCCGTTGAAACAGTATCAGGTGGAAGAAGCAGTTGAGGCCATGGAGCGGGAGTATCCCCAACTGACTTTCCTTTACCACACGGCCCTGGTCGGAGGCGGGGTCAGGTGGGGAGAATCCCTGGAGGTGAACAGAAATGGGCAGGAGTACGGCGCCCCTTCATGGCGGTGATTTGCGCCGGGCGGCTGCCCTGTACGGCCCTCGGGAATTCATCGATTTTAGCGCCAATATTAATCTCTTAGGGCCCCCTCCTCAGGTCTGGCAGGTCCTGACCGAGAACCTGCAGGATGTGGTCCATTATCCCGATCCCCATCTGGAGGGGCTGAAGGCCGATCTGGCATCCTTCCTGAAGGTCGATCCTTCGTGCATCCTTCCAGGCAACGGGGGCGCGGAGCTGATTTATCTCCTTCCCCGGCTGGAGGGCGTCCGTCAGGTTCGCATACCCATTCCGACATTTTCGGAATATGCTGAGGCGGCCAAGGCTAGCAAAGTGCCCATCCGTTACTGCCTTGACCTTGATCATCTACAGCAGGGGGACATGCTCTTTCTCTGCAATCCCAACAATCCAACGGGGAAGTTGAGATCGAAAGACCAGATCCTGCAACTCGCCCAGCAGGCCGAAGAGCGGGGAGCATGGCTGGTTGTGGACGAAGCATTCATCGATTTTACCCCGGAGGGCCGAAAGGCAAGCGTGGCCCCCCAGGTTCAGGACTTTGAACGACTGATCGTCCTTTATTCCCTCACTAAGCTTTTTGCCATCCCTGGCCTCCGCTTAGGCTGCCTAGTCGCGTCCCCAGCCCTGATTGCTGCCTCCCGTCAGCTGCAGCCGCCGTGGAGCGTCAACTGCCTGGCGGAGCTTGCCGGACGGGCTGCCCTGGGGGATGAATCCTTTCGGGAGCGGACGAGGAAGGCGACCGCCGAGGAGCGGGAGTTCCTCTATCAAGGTCTCTTGGCCCAAAAGGGACTTAGGCCCTATCCGTCTGCCGCCAATTTCATTTTTGTCGCCATCGCTGATCCCAACTGGACCGGCACTACTCTCACCGATGCCTTAGGTCGGCGGGGGATCCTCGTTAGAAATTGCGCCAACTTCCAAGGCCTGGAAAGCGATCGGCACATTCGGGTTGCGGTCCGCACACGGCAGGAGAACGAGCGGCTGCTGCGGGAGTTGGCCGATCTATTAGGAGGTACCAGATGACCAGACTTTACCTTATCCGCCATGGGGAGACGGTTTACAACCGGGAAGGCCGCTACCAGGGCCGCATGGATGTGGAGCTGAGCACCCTGGGGAAAGAGCAAGCCCAGGCCCTCGCCCATCGTTTAGCAGAAACTCCCTTCACCGCGATCTACGCGAGCAACCTCAAGCGGGCCCAAGAAACGGCTGAGATTATCGCTGCCCACCACAACTTACCGGTGCAAGAAGAGCCGGATCTTCGCGAGCGGGACTTCGGCGCCTGGGAGGGCTTCACCTTCGCCGAGATCGAGGAGCGCTACCCCGAAGAGGCCAAGAGATGGCTGAAGGATCCCTTAAGGACAAAGATTCCTGGTGCAGAAGACTTTGCCCACCTGCAAAGGAGGGTCACCAAGGCCATCGAAAAGATCCAGACCAGCCATTCCGGGAAAGAGGTGGCCATCGTCACCCATGGGGGCTGCATCCTCGCCTTCCTCGCCCATGTCCTTGAGCTGGGGGATGATGCGATGCTCCGCATTCGGGTTGATAATGCGTCGGTGAACATCGTCGACTATTACGGCCAGACTCCAGTACTGTCTTTGCTCAATGATACTTGCCATCAGGACCAACCGGAATTTGCCTATTTTCGCTGGAAGTAGCCTGCCATAAAGGGGCAACTTAAGCCCGGAGGTGATCTTTTGCCCCGGGTGCAGATCGGCCCCACAACTCACCGACCGTCACCCCTCGTCCTCCGCTGGGCAAAGAGCTTCCCCCAATGGGGCATCCAGCGGATCCTCGACCTTGGTGCAGGCAACCTCCGCAATAGCCTGTACCTTGCCGACCTGGGCTTTGCTCTCTGGGCCGCGGACCTACCGGCCCAGCTTGCCCGCTTGGGAGCCAATCCTCCCCCCGTCCCCCTCCTTGATACTAGACTCTTGCAACGCACCCGTCTTAACATGGATCTCGTCCTTTGCACCTACGTAATCAACATACTCTCTCCCGAGGAACAAGGCTCCCTCCTAGCCCTTGCCAGCCGCAACCTCAAACAGGGAGGCTATCTCTGCCTGGAAGTCCGTAGGAAACACAAATCAGCCAGCCTCAATGCCCTTTCTCCCTCGGACCTAGCAGCCATCGTCGAGCCATGGGGCTTTCGCCCCGCGGTGCAGGAAGAGGGTCCTACGTGGCTGGGGATGATGTTCTACTGCGAGCATTCTGCAAGATGAATACTGAATGATGGCACGAGCTACGGGGATGAAACATCGTCTTGGGGCCATTTCTGTCTAGAGGGTAACCACACATGACTGCCTGGTGCTCTAATCGTTCTTGATTTCGCGCGGCGATAATGGACGGCCAATAAGGATAGACCCCACCATACATGACTAGGTGAGAGGAAGGTCATTTGAAGAGCCGTAGATGCTGGGAAAATGGCGGAGTTTTTCGCACAGTAAGCCTTCATGTGCACTCCTAAGAACGGTCTCTTGCAATCTGTCCGGCCGCGTGCTATCATTTGATAGCAGAGGAGTATTTCCCATCGGGTAGGACCATGACTCAATATTGCCCAACAACCTCAGAAGAATCCCTCAATGAGTTCTTGATATCGATGCGACTGCGGCTTGCCGAGGGAAGGTGGCAGCTTATTGAAAGGGAAAAGAACCTCCAGGCATTGTCGGACTTGAATATGCTCGTTTCTGACATTCCGTCGGTACTGCGGCGTATCACGAAACAGGACTATTGTGATGGCCCATTACAGGATGACAAAGGGCGTCCATTTCAGCGGTGGGTCTTTGGTCCGAAGTATAAGGGGGAGACACTGCACGTAAAGCTGACTTTGAATCGACAAGGTTGGCTTTTGTGCATGTCCCGTTACGCTATCCCTTCAAGGAGGCAGCGGACAAGTGATTCGTTACTGTGTCAATTGCGATGAGGAACGAACCTTGCAGGTAGAGCGACGCCGACAGTCTCTCGTCGTCAAGGGAGAACATATCGAGTTTGAGGCGCCGGTACTTGTTTGCAAGGAGTGTAGCGAAATAGTCGCCGATCCTGACTATGACGATGCAGTCTTGCGGACAGCGCATGATTTATACAGGGCGCGGCATGGCTTGTTGACATCGAGCGAGATCGTGGAGTTGCGGCGACGCTATGGCTTTTCCCAACGGGCCTTGTCCAGGCTGTTGGGTTGGGGCGAAGTGACCATCCAGCGCTATGAAAAAGGCGTCATTCAAGACCGGGCCCACGATGAAGTATTGCGTTCCCTGCGGGACCCCAGGCGAGTACTCGAATTGCTAGATAGGGGCAGCGGCAAGCTGACCCCAGCGGAACGAGAAAGGTTCCGCGCAAGGGCGCAGGCAATCTTGGAACAGGAAAGCTCCGCGTGGCTCGTGCGAGAGGCGGAGAGCGTGTTGCGCTACTGTGGACCCGACCTGTACAACGGTTTTCGCAACTTCGGTCTGGACCGCTTTACCGGTGCGGTGACGTGGTTCGCCACCCACGTGGAACGCCTGTCCAAGACAAAATTGGCCAAGTTGCTATGGCTTGCGGATTTTAAGCATTTCAGGGACCACGGTGTGTCAATCACCGGAGCGACGTACGCCCGGTTGCCTTTCGGTCCTGTGCCGCATCGGTTTGAACTCTTGTTGGGGCTCGCAGTTGAATCTGGCGCCGTTATGCTCGTAGAGGAGTCATTCGGTGATTACGTTGGCAACGTTGTGCTGTCGCGCAAGCCCGTGGACCAAGGGGTTTTTGATGAGAAGGAGCTAGCTGCGCTGGAATTCGTGCTCAAGAGATTTGGCCAATATTCGGCAAAAAAGCTAAGTGAGCTGTCGCATCAGGAAGCCGCATGGCTCAATAGCGCTCAAGGCGAGCCCATCAGCTACGACGGAACAAGGAGGATGCGGATACTCGACAGTCCACCAAACAGTCCACACCACGGGCGGGGTCACGATAAAGGGGAATAGGACGTGGAGGTGCGAAGGGGACTCACTAATGTAAGTTCTAGTTAGCTTTGTGACCCCTAGGGTGGGACTGGGGGAGTTCGGTTTCTTGGTTCGGGATGGCGATGAATTGCTGGTTCAGGCTCCTACTGCCGCTCCCCGTGCGGGAGCGTGGATTGAAATGAGAGGCGATAGAGCGCCTGACTTCGGATCAGCGAGTCCCCCGCCGGGAGGGGGGTGAGGCAATAAAAGGTGGGTCATGGTGCGCCTGCCTTGGGAGCAGGAAGTCACCCCCTTGTGCTAGAAGCATTGAGGAAACCCCTGCTGAGGAGGCGGCTTGTGTGAAAGCATTGACAGCAGAGGATATCCGAGCACTCTTGATGGCGGAAGGAGCAGTCAAGGTAGGCTTTGCCCCTGTGGAAAGATTCGCTGGAGCTCCCATTGGCCATAGACCGGAGGACTTTTTGCCGACGGCCAAGAGCGTTATTGCTTGGGCTGTGCGGGTGCCTAAAGGCGTTGTGGACTATGATCGCTACCTAAGTAGAGCCGAAGACTTTCCCCAGGACATACGACTGGAGATCCTCCACAACAACGTTTACGGGCGGCTTGGCTACTCGACGCTGAACATGATGCTGGATCAAATGACCATCCGCCTGCTGTGGGAGCTAGAGCGAAGCGGCTGCCGGGCCGTCGGCTTCCCCGCCACCTATAACGAATACCACGGGTCCCAAAGCGAGATTAAGCGTTCGGGCTACCGGGCCCCCTTCTCCCACAGGCATGCGGCAGTAGCCGCGGGCTTGGGGGAATTTGGCCTGAACAACATCCTGGTTACGGAAGAATACGGACCCTGGGTGCGGCTCAGCTCCCTCATCACCGATTTAGAGCTGCCGGCAAGCCCATTGGTTGATGAACCCATTTGCCTTAGAGACGGATGTCGGCTTTGCCTTGAAGGGTGTGTGGCTATCGAAATAGTTGAGGAAGACCTGGATCAGGTCTTCCTCCAGACCCCGTCGAGAACCGATTCCCGCAAGTGTCGGGAGGAACCGGGCTGTCAGACTAGGGGCAGTTGCTTGCGGGCTTGCCCGCTGGGAC
>JAAYLV010000070.1 GCA_012521755.1 Bacillota bacterium
GACAGGGCCACCATGCTGATGCTGCCAGGGTCTTTGATGTTCAGGGCATCAATTGCCCGGCACACCCCGAGGGTATAATCCCCCTTAGTCGTTAAGGCTTTGCCCTTAGCCAGTACCTCCCGCCCATCAAGGTCAACGAGGACCGCATCGGTGTAGGTCCCCCCTGCATCGATTCCCAGCCCAAGGTTCACTAGACTCCCTCCACATCTACCGGTCTTCGATTCCCAGACCCTACTTATCCTCGTTTTATTCTCCCCCTCCCTGCGGGGCTCCTCCAGGGGGGAGACAAAAAAAGAGCATGGCCGCAGCCATGCCCGCACTCAGTTCAGTCTATGGCCTAAGATCCAACCCCGTGGCCCGGGTAGCCCTGGCAACCTCGACGAAGAACTCCGTTCCCGCGGGGATCTCCACATCCTTGCCTTTGACAAAGTATCCGCCCGCAAGACCGACTGGACCTAGAAGGACGATTCCGGCCATGCTGGCTCCCGCGGCCATCTCTAGGGACAAGTTCTTCTCCGTAGCCCGTTCGCTCACTTCCAGCTTCACCGGCGTACCATCGATGGCCGACACCGTACCAAAGTCGATGACTACCCGGCCATCCCGGCCCATGCGCCCGGCGGAGACAACTTCCGTTACTTCACCTACGCCCTCGGCCCCCGCGGGAATCATGATCACATCGCTCACCTTGACATCGTCCACCACCCGGTAGCGGATCCGCTGACCGACTTCGTTCTTGGCGGAGTTGACCTCGGTGAGGAGCCTGATCTTGACCAGGGTCTCCTTCGGCAGCTCCATCGAGGCCACCTTCAGGGTATCCCGGGCCCAAAGGAGCCGGATCATCTCGTTCACCCGGTCCAGAATGGGTCCTTCCTGGGGACCGCCGTAAAGCCCCATCTCTAACGCTTCGATCCTCCGGTTGATGGGCTGATCGGAACTCACGGTTTCATAGACCATCCACTCGATGGCATTGAGCCTGAGGCTCAAGGATGGTCCAGCGATATCGCTGCTTTGTATGTACCTGTTAAGGTTTTCGATCCGAACGATGAGGGCCCCCGACTTCGTCTCCCCGAACAAGTCCTTTTCCATCTTGTCCAACCGGGCAACCAACGGCCCCCCCTGAGCCTGTCCGTAAAGGAGCTGTTCGATTGCCGCAACGCTCTCAATCGGCGTTGATGCGGCCAATACGGGTGAGGCCAGTCCCACCATCAGGCTGACTAAAACTCCCCAGGCAAGCACTTTTTTGCCCATCTTCATCCCCCTCCTCCAGCCCGGCCATTAGAAGCGGATGGAAAACTCTGCCGTGGCTGTCGCCTGTCTTTCTTCTGCTTCCATACCACTGAAGTCGACTAGCTTGTATCCGAGCAGGACGGAAATGTCGTTGTCCATTTTGTAGCCGAGGCCGATGCTTGTGGACCGCTCTCCGCCCTGTTCCTCCCCGAGATTTGCCCACGGGCTGCGCAACGCGCCTTCGCCCGAGTAGACCACATCGGCGGTGATGGTTCCTCCGGGGATGTAAAAGTCCATCCCGACCGAGGTCGTGGAGCCCTTCTTGCCCTGGGCTACCAGGGTGTCAAGGTCCACGTATTCATAACCGGCCCGCAAAACTCCCACGTTGCCGAGCTCGTAGTTCACACCTAAGGAGGTGATGGTCTTCAGGATCTCCCCAGCATCCCGCCGGTGGACCACATCCCGCTCCGTAGTCACCGAAACATCGCCCAGCCGCAGACTCAGCCCATATCCCGTGGTCTCGCCGGCGTCTTCATCGACTTCAACGAAGCTGCGCTGCAAGTTCTTGTACTTGGCTCCCAGCTC
>JAAYLV010000071.1 GCA_012521755.1 Bacillota bacterium
ATAAGGGGGGCGGGCGATGCCGCCCCGATTATCCTCGCCTTGCTGGTTCGAACGTGGGTGCTGTTGGCTTTGGATCGGAGAAGTAGCGGCCGGGGGTGGATAGATCAAAATATAACCGGGCTGATTCATCGACTCCAAAATCCCGCATGGAGCCGGTGTCCTGGATTTTGCTCAGGGCCTCGCGGAAAAGGGCGTTATGGGCTTCTTCTCGGTTGAGGAGGAAGTCGATGGTTTCCCGAACATACTTGTCGTTGATTTGCCGGTACAGGTACTCATAAACCACTTTAGCCCGCATTTCCGCGGAGATGTTGGATAAGAGATCTGCCGGCAAGTCTCCTGTAACCTCAACATAGGATGCTGTCCACGGGTATCCCGAGGCGTTTGTGAGCATCGGGCACAGTCCGGACACCACGTGGGGCTCGATGGTTCCTGCTTCCACCCCTTCCACATCGAGGTCGTGACCGTTGAGGAGATTGATGGTGGTGGCGACGATCTCCATGTGGCTTAGTTCCTCAGCGCCGATATCCAGGAATAGGTCCCTTATCTCTTGATCTCTAATCCGGAAGCTTTGGGAAATGTACTGCATAGCCGCTTTCAGTTCTCCATGGGGGCCGCCTAGCTGGTCCAATAGCATATTGGCATAGGTTGGGTTGGGTTTTTCCACCTTCACCGGGTGGAGGAGTTGTTTATCATGTGTGAACAAAGTGGTTTACCTCCTTTCCCTGCTAGTGTGCACCTCACTTCAGGGGGATATGTAAAGGAGGCCCGTGGGCATACTATCCTTGGGAGGTTCGCATGCTTATCACCTTCGGTAGGACCATAATCCTATATATTCTCGTTCTGATCATTATTCGCATCATGGGGAAAAGACAGCTTGGCCAATTGCAGCCCTTTGAACTGGTTGTTACCCTAATGCTCGCGGAGCTGGCCACGGTGCCCATGGAAGATAAGGACATTCCCCTAATCGACGGCATCATCCCATTAGTTACCATCTTGCTGGCCCAACTCCTCTTGTCCTACATCTCCCTCAACAGTCAACGGGCACGCCGGATCATTTGTGGGACGCCCAGCATCGTCATCCGTGATGGCCAGATCCAGGAAGGGGAACTGCGAAAGCTGCGCTTTAATCTAAATGACTTGTTGGAGCAGCTGCGGATCAAGAATGTGACCAATATTGCGGATGTGGAGTTTGCCATCTTCGAGACAAATGGGAGCCTCAGCGTCATCTTGAAATCCCAAAAACGCCCCGTGACACCTGCCGACATGTCCTTGCCAACTTCCTATGAGGGCTTGCCTACGCCCCTCATCATCGACGGCAAGCTGCAGAAGACGAATCTCGACCAGCTTAATCTGAGCACAGCCTGGCTGCGAAATGAGCTGCGCAAGCTTGGGTATCGAGACCCGGGAGATGTCCTCTTTGCCAGCCTCGATTCCCAAGGGAACCTGTTTCACCAAGGAAGGGAAGCAGCCGGCAAAACAAGGGGGAAGCCATGAAAGTCTTGATTGCTACGATACTCCTTGTCATCACCATCATTTGCGCAGGCATCATGGGCCAGCGTTACTTGACGACGACGCGGGAGGAGCTTTATGATGCCCTGGCGGAGGTGGAAGCGGCTTTGCTCTCGGATGACTGGGCACTGTCCGAGGCAAGGGTCCGCAAACTGCAGGATTCCTGGAATAGAATCCACCATAAGTGGGCCCTTCTTATTTCCCAAACGGAAACGGAACGATTAGAACTGGCCATTGTCCGTCTGGCCAGCCGCGTCAAGACAAGGGAAAAGGGAGAGGCCCTAACGGAAATTGCTGTGGGCCGCTCCCTGCTCCATGCGACTATCGAGAAAGAGCTGCTCAGTCTCCTTAATCTTCTATAGCGTCGTTCTTGACATCGAGGCGGAACCGACCAATGGTGTCCCTGAGGGTCTGGGCCATCCCGGCCAGTTCTTCAGCGGAAGCGGCCGTTTCCTCAGCCCCGGAGGCCGTCTCTTCGGTGATGCTCGAGACAGTCTCGACGGCTCGCACTGCATCGCTCGTATTGGTCGCTTGCCGGGTGGCAGCTTGGGCGATGTCTTCGACGAGCCTAGAGGTGTTCTCAACTACTTCGATGATGGTCCGCAGTGCCTCACCAGCCTTATTGGCGATTTCAACGCCCTCTTCAACGGCTTTGACGGCGCTTACGGTGTTGCCCTGGATGCCGCTGACCAAATTGGAGATTTCCTTAGTTGCCTGACCGGACCGTTCGGCAAGCTTGCGCACCTCTTCCGCAACGACAGCAAATCCGCGGCCCTCATCTCCTGCCCGGGCGGCCTCAATAGCCGCATTCAGAGCCAAGAGATTCGTCTGCTCAGCGATTTCCTCGATCATGGCCACGATTTCACCGATTTGCCGTGAGCTCTGGCCTAGCTCCGTTACGGTGGTCTTGATGTTGTTCATGGCTTCAGCGGCTTGGACAACGGCTTCCCCGCCCTCTTGGGCGGAGCGGGATGCCTTGTCCGACTCTTCGGCGGCATTGCGGGCCCCGGAGGCCATCTGCTGCAGAGCTGCCGCTATTTCATTAACCAGCTCAACGGTCTTTTGCACCTCATGGGCCTGATTCTGGTTGCCCGCGGCGATTTCCTCGGAGCTGGCCGAGATCTGCTCGGAGGCAAAGGCTACCTGGGATGCTGCTTGCTGCACTTGCATGAGCAGGCGACGCAAGTCTTTGGTCATTGTGTTGAAGGCTTCGGTGAGGGTGCCTACTTCATCGTTGCTCCTTACTTGCAGCTCGTCATGGGTTAGATCCCCAGAAGCAACGGCTTGGACTCGTTCGGCCACCTCAGCGACGGGACGGCTGATGGTGGAGGCCAGGTAGTAGGCTATCAAGGTGGTAAGGGCGGCGGCCACCAGGGCGATGGCGAAGATAGTCTGCCGCAGTCGCGCAGTGGCTCCTAGGGCGATGCTCTTCGGCTGGGCGACGGTCATCGACCAGCCCAACTGCGTAAGGGCGCCTTCCTCCTGCGCACCGCTGACATGGGCGATGATCGACTCGAGGCCTTCGAAATTCTTGCCCCAACTCCAAACGCCATCGGTCAGACCGCCGATGTCCAATTTGTGGGCCCTAGCTTCATTGCCAGTCAGGATCTCCACCTCTGCACCACGGTTGATGGCGCATACGAGGGGATTCCCCTGCCGGTCGAGGAGCTGCACTTCGCCTCCGGGAATAGCCCATGCGATCTTTTCGACGAGGTCGGTCACTTCGCTAAAGTCTTTGAACCCCATCATGACCCCGGCAGGCTCGCTAGTCATGCTGTGATGCACCACAACGGCCAGCTGCAGTCCGTACAACTCCTTCAGGTCATGTTGGACTGGATCGCTGATGTAAGATCCCTTCGTTATTGCCTCCTGCCACCAGCGAGTATTCTTCTGAATGAAACGGGGAGGACGGTCGGACACGACAACGTTGTGACCTTCATGGTCGGTGATGACAATGTCAGAAAAGCCCCCAAAATCCCGTATGTAATCCTGCAGAAAAGCAGTCACCCGGGGACTCACGTCAAGGGAGCGGGTTTCCTCCATGCGTCGCTCCTTCTCTTGGTCGGAAAGATCAGTTAGACCTAAGATGTTGAGGTGTGCCGCAGCGCCTTGAGCCGCCGAAGTTATCAGGGGCGTGCGGGCCATTAGTTCTAGCTTGGCCATTTCCTGGGTCAAGGCTCCATTGATCTCGTCTAGTGATTGCTGGGCGAAATCAACGAATTTCTGTCCTGCGGTGTCGGCCACCGCGGATTCGCCAAGGGTAGCAGCCAAATAACCTAGGACGACTAGGGGGACCAAAGCGGCAAACAGCATATAGATCAGAATTCGACCCCTTAGGCTCTTGCCTAGTTTAAACATAAGACATTCCTCCTTGAACTTGAGTCCCTCCGATGGGGGTGAAAAATGGGCCCCAGCTTGCCAGGACTAGGGCGACGATGGCAACTGGCTGTCTTGGTGCTTCTGCACGGTAGACCCTGTAGCTTTGCGACACCACCTTTCGATGGCTGTGCCCTTTACGGTATTGACTTTTATCGAAATACATGTTCCCCATTATTCAACTAATTTCCTGCCGTACCAGGTAATTTAACAAAGTGTAGGAAGGGCCTTCGACACCGGAACTTGCTAGGCTGTCCCCTCTTACAGTAATGCTATAATGGCCTCAGAGAGTCTATGGAAAGGGGTTGGCGAGCTCAATGCGCCGAAAAACCATCGCAATCTTTCTCGTTTTTCTTTGCTTGAGTGCCTTTGTGTTGCCTGTTGCAGCCGAAACTCGCACCTATACTGTTAGGAACGGAGATACTGTCTATCTAATAGCCAAGCGTTTTGGGTTGACTACTCAGCAGCTAATCGCCATGAACGGTCTCGAGGCCCCGTATGAAATCTACCCTGGTCAAGTGCTGGTCCTGGGAATGGAGGAAGGTCCTGAGGCCCAGTCGGCTTCGCCGGAGAAGGGCGGCGGGTTGTTCGGGCTCAACTGGGGCGATGTGACTCAAAGCTACGGTTGGCTTGCCCTATTTGCCATCTTGAAGCTACTAGGCGTCATGTAGTCCCAGCACATGCCAGTATCAAACCGTCAGGCGGGATCACACTCTAAATGGGGGTGTGGGAGCCTGTGGCTACCGCGTATCGAATCGGAGGGAGGCAACTCCAAGAGACGCCCGCATCGCCAGAAGCAATGGGATATGCTGCTGGCCTCTTGGTCCGGGATATGATGAAGGCAGCTGAGGACTATGTCTGCGAGTTGGTTGTCCTGAAGGTTCGGCGGGGATTCCAGGAAGCCCTCAAGGAACGAAACGGGGAAAGGCCGTAGAAGACCTTTCCCCGTCTGTGACTAGTTCATTAATCCCAACACCATGCCGAGCAGCGCGGCTACCCCAAGGAATGTGCTCGTATTCTTGAGCCCCTTAAGCTCTTTGTCCGTCCTATCGCGGTAGTTGGCAAAATCCTGTTGCAGATCCTGCAATTGCCGTTCCAGCTTCTTCTCCCGCATCATGGAAGCTGCTAGCTGGGCGGAGATTTCATCGCCGATCCTAAGTTCGGAATCACCTAAGCGGGCCTGCAAACTGGCCACCTGTTCCTGGAGAGCCGAACCCATGGCCTGGAGGCTTTCCTCCATCAAGATGGCCTGTTCGTTGAGGTTGACTACCTGCTGCCTGAGCTGGGCCAGCTGTTCATCGGTTTGCCGCCGCTGGGCCGCCTCCGTCTGCAGGCCCTGGGCCAGTTCCGCAAGTCCCTTATCCAGCCGGCCAATACTGTCCTGGTGCTCGTTTAGCTGCCTTACCAGCTGTCCATCGGCCCGCGCGAGGGCCTCTCCCTGGGCCTTGAGGGCATCGGCTAGCTCTGCAATGGACTGCTGCAACAGGGCTGCTTCCTGGGCCCTTTGGTCCAGTTCGTCCTGTTGTTGGGCAATGTCCGCACTAAGCTTGTCGCTCGCGGCCAGGAGGGATTGAGTCTTTTCATTCAAGGAGCTGATCTGTTCACCGTAAAGGCTCAGCTGCTGCTCTTGCTGGCGCAGCTGGGATTCAAGGAGTCCAATGGCCACTGCCTTCTCTTCCAATCCAAGCTCTAGATCCCGGCTCAGCTTAGCAACGGCACTTTCCAGGGAGGCAGACACATCTTGCTCTTGTCGCGCTAGTTCACCGGTGATATCCTGCTCCAGGGCGGCGAGGCGTTGTCCCAACCGCTGCAATTCTTGTTCGAGATTCTCCTGCCGCTCCGATGTTTGGGTCAATTCCTCTCTGGTTGCCACGGTTTCCCTGGTGGCCGCTGCGTTTTCTTCTAAGGCTTTGACTCGAGCGATTAGATCGCTTGTGTCGACGCCGAGTTGGTCTAGGGCCTCTTTGTGGGCCTCCAAGAGACTGCCAAGGTCATAGGCCTTCTCCTCCAACTGGGTCGCCAGGGCGATGAGCTGGGTGATCTTCTCTTGACGTACTGCCCCTTCTTCCTCAAGGAAGACGAGTCGCTGGTCTAGTTCCTCTACCGACGCGTATACCTTCACCAAGTCATCGCGAAACTCGGTGGATAGCCGTCGCAGCAGTTGCAAATCGGATTCGGTCACCGTTGCCCTTTCTTGTTCCATGTTTTCGAGGAGTTTCGCCACCGTTGCTGCAAAGGTGAACCGATCGACGGACCTGGTTCCGTCAAAGGTGCCATCTTCGTAGACGGCCAGATAGCCTTTCTCGATTAGGGTGGTGACTGCTTCGTAAGCCCAATGGTCTGGAGGTACATCTTTCACCTGCAAATTCTGGGCAGAAGCTGCCCCTGTTCCCATCAGCCCTGACAGGGTGAGAATAATCAGCCAAGCCAACAACATCCTGCATCTTTTCATCTGTCTTCCCCCTCAATGATCCGACTGTACTTTAATATCGACAAGGGTCCCTGCGGCTTCGACTTTGATCGGGTTGCCATCAACATCCTGGACAATCAGATTATTGATGGAGATGGGCGTATTCGTTGCCTCGCGCTTTGCCCGAAAGCGTATGGTGGCTACCGTTCCCGAGGCCCTCTGCTGCGGGCCTAGAGGATGACGATTGCCAGCGATGGCAGCCTCGCCTACCCCTGGATCGACCAAGGGGGGCGCCCAATCCAGATACTGGAGCCTCTCCCCCTCCTCCTTATGGACAAAGAGGGTGCCCCGGTCGATGCCCAAGGGACCGCCTACAATTTGGAGAGCATCCGGGTCGTAGACAATATCCAGGGAAATGCTGAAGAAGTCGGGGATGTTCGTTGCCAAGACATCGACGGTGAAGAAATCACCGGCATTGATTTCACCGTCTGGAGGCTGCACCCACACCCGGGGTTTGAGAAGGGGAACGAGAATGAAGTTGTTGGCCACGACCGCGTCGGCATTGTAGGCCTCTGTCTTGACAGAATAAGGCAGATGGCCTGTGAAGCCAATGGGCCGCAATGACCAGCTCACCTGGGATTCTTCGTCCGGTCCCAAGTTGCCTACGTACTTGCCCCCTCCCTCACCGCCGGCGAGCCCCAAGACAGGGCTGCTAAACTCTGCTTTGACCCGGTAAGCGTCGGCTCCCCCGGTATTGCGAATTCTGGCCGTGATCCGGAACGGCACCGGATCCCAGCGCTCGAACTTGACTCCCAGGCCGAGGGGCCCTTCCAAGGAGGTCTCCAGCTTAGGCGGGGCAACGACCGTAATCTTCCTGACGACGGAGTTGGGCTCACTGTTGGTCGAGCGGACGTGGACAGTGAAGGTCAGCTCCGCCGGTGTGTCGGAAGTGGGCACCAACATCCATTGGGCCTGGGCGGTAACCTTAGAGGAGAGATGTCCAAGCTCCTTCTCCATCTCGCCGGCGACTAGCCGCAGTCCCTCGCCGGGTTCGATGCTCGCCACCACATCCCGGGCTTCGCCCGTGCCGGTGTTTTCAACGTAGGCGACAACGGGGAAGGGTTCCACTCCCCTCCTGCCGGCGACCACTGAAGCCGGTGAGGTGACTCCCAAGGACAGCTCCCCTGGAGCGATGGTGATCCCGCCAAGACCATAGTAAGCCACATAAACCCGTTCTTCCCCGGGGGCCAGGACGACTGGCTCCCACCTTAAGGCCAAGGCGCTGTCCAGTTCAAACTCGCCCTTGCGGGTGAAGTCCCGGGCAGGCTGCACGTCGAATTCCCACAAGGAATCGGCCAGGCTTCCCCAGTTGGTGAAAAAGGCCAGGTCCGGGACGGTGACATCGCCGCCTTTCAATGTACCTTGGGCCATGACGCGAGGGTCGCTCAAGGAGTCAAAGGCCTGCCAAAACACTGGCATTTGCGCCGCGCGATATAACCGGTCCGTCAACACTTCTGCTTCCTCAACACGAAAGGGTGCGCCATCGTTTGCTCCGAGCATCGTATCTAAAACAATCCGGAGCCCCACCTGGCGGCCACGCTCGGAGACATTCTTGATGGTATATACAATGCGCGCAGTGTCCGCGAGTCCCGTCGTCGGACTCTTGGTGAACCCCAGGGCCTGTTGCACCTCGATACCGTTCAGTTCACAAACAGTATGTATCTCATTGCCCTTGATTGTAGGAGGAGTGACTATCCTCCCGTAGCGGCCGGTCCGTCCCGCCCTGGTTTCCGTTGGACCGCCAAAGACGAAATTCACCCCGTCGATCCTGACTGTTGTGTAGGAAGTCCAGGGGTTGTCGCCCCCGTAAATCAGGGGTTTGCTTTCATCACCTGGCCGATAGGGATCTCCCCCGGTGGTGTTCACCGAAAAGCGACCGGTATTCTGTTCCCGGGCGTTAACGACGATCGCGATGTAGTCGTTGGACAGGGTCACGGTGTTGTTTTCTGCAATAGCCGGCGCAGCCCCCAAACACAGGCATAGCAGAAGGGTGAGGGCAATCAATTTGGGTCGCATCTCCTATCCAACCTCCCGCATGTTCATAGCACATACTCGATGTCCTCAAAGTGTACGTCTACATGGTAAGCTTCGCCGCTGATCGGATCCTCTCGCTTGTCAAAAACGATGGTCACCTTAACCTTATAGGGTCTCGGAGCTGACCGGAAGGCCCAGCTTTCCGCGATAGTGCGCCTGGCGACCTGGTCCAAACGCGAGTCCGAAGAAGGAGAGGCGATCTCCACCTGGGAGATGCGTCCCCGTTCATCCACATGGACGAGAAGCTCCACCCTTCCCGTCACACCTTCGTGCTGGGCATTCTTGGGATAGACCGGTACACCTCCGGCGTGCCACATATCACTCCCTGAGGGGGGCGGCCCCAATTCCGGCTCCTCTCTCCCTTTCGGGGTTTCAGTCGCTCCTCCGTCACCTGGTACGGAAGTGTCCGGCTGCGGGTCCGCTTCCTCAACCCTCTCTTCCGTAGCCTTGGCCTCCTGGATCTCCTGGCTAGGCTGCGCGGGAGGCGGCTGGACCGGCGGCGTCGGCGCCTGTTCTGGTCTTGCCTGGGTATCTACCAAGGGCACCTCTGTTCCCCGATCGCTGGTGAGAAGCTCCTGCTCGCCTGTCCGCTCCGCGGTTGTTGGAGTCTCTGCGGGCGTTGGTGGCTTTTCTTCAACGGGTGGTTCAACCTTTGGTCTTTCCTCCGGCTCTGGCACTACCTCCCTCGTTGGGGGCTCCTCCTTAACTTCCACCGGCTTGTCCACCTTGGGCGGTTGTGGCTGCTCTGCTTGTTGTTTGGCGGCCGGTTCTTGGGGTTTAGGCGGCGTTGGCTCAGGCTTAGGTTGGGGCTGGGGCGGCGGTGAAGGCCGCACAGCCTGAGGCGTTCCCCGGGGTTGAGCCGGCTGCGGTGCACTTACATTAATGACTTGTACCACGCCGCCATGCTCCAGTGAGGGGTGGCCGATGGATAGATCCCATGCCAAATAGGGATACAGTATGAAAAGCAATACATGCAGAAGGATGGATATGAGAAAAAACGGACTCAGAGCTTGCTCTGACTCGTCATAAATGTACATGTCGCTCACCTATCCGTTCCTCCAGCGGGATTCAATTAACACGATCCCTCTCAACAGCTAGGCCGAGCCGAAATCCGCCCCCGGCCCGCACTTCATCCATAGCTTTGACTATATGTTCGTAGCGGGTCTCTTTATCAGCTTTGATGATTACAAACAGATCCGGCCTACGCTGCAGGGCTTCCCTAACCCGACCCTGGATGTCCTTCGTTGCTACCGCTTTACCGTCAATGTACATAGTTCCAGTCTTCGCAATAGTGATAGTGATGCTGCTGGGCTGCCTCTCGGTGGCCGTTACTGCCTTGGGCAGCTCTACATTCAGTCCCGCCGGGTTGATTTCAAAGGAGGTAAAGATCATGAAAAAAACCAAGATGGAAAAAATGACGTCAATCAAAGGGGTGATCTCTAACCGGGGATTCCGCTTGCGGCGTGTGACGAACATCAGCCCTCACCCCGTTTTTCCAGGAAATACAAAAGGTCAGCGGAGCGACGATTCATTTCCGCAACGTTGCGATCGATGAGGCTTGAGAGATAATAATACAGGGCCATGGTGGGGATGGCGATAATCAGCCCTGCTGCGGTCGTGATCAACGCTTCGGCAATTCCTAAACTAAGCTCTTCCGGAGTGTGTGCGCCTTGCATGTAGGCAAGGACGTTGAAGCTCCTAATGATCCCCGTCACCGTCCCCAGCAGGCCAAGCAACGGTGCGATGGTGACGATGCTGTCTAGGACAACCATGCGTCGCTCCATCTTGTAAAGTTCGTGGGCGCCCACTTCCTCTAGATGCTGGCGTATTTCCTCACGGGGGCGATCATAATGGGCGATACCTGCCGCCAAGATGGCGGCCACCGGACCGCGGGACTTCTTGGCGATCTGCATAGCTTCAAGTACCTTCCCTTGCTGCAAGGAAAGCTTGATGTCGTCCATGAGATCTTCCGTATCGACCCTCGACCGCCATAAATAAATGAACCGTTCAAGACCGACGGCCAAGGCCACGACAGACGAGAGAACTAGTGGAATCATTACGGGGCCGCCTTTAATTACGATATCCATCATGGGCATTCCCTCCGTTGCGACGCGTAAGCTGCGATTGCCCCTTAGGGCACTACTCGAGGAAAGCATTCGACGCGCCCCGACGATTTCCTTTTTTGAAAAAGGATATCTCTACTGGAGCAAAATGCCATTAGGCCCTCTAGAAGGCCTCCGAAGCATAGATGATGTTAATCGAGAAAAAACTAAGAGTGGAGGTGGGAGAGTCATGAAAGGGAAAAAACGTTCTCTGACTCCCTTCGAATGGGAGCTGGAGCGATATAAATACGAAGTTGCGGCAAAGCTGGGATTGAAGGAGAAGGTTGAGGAACTGGGATGGAAAAACTTGACTGCTCGAGAGTGCGGCCGGGTAGGGGGCAAGATGGGCGGGAAGATCGGCGGCCGGACAGTGCTCGAAAGAATCAAGAAGCTTAAACGGCAGGACTAGTGGACCGCGAAGGTAGGCATTCCGAACGGAGCACTTCCATTAGAATGATTTCGTGCTCTCTGTCATTTGGTCGCCGGAGCCGTCCTTCTTTCCTGAAGCCGCACTTGGTGTAGCAGCGGATGGCCCTCTTGTTGAAGCTGTAGACGCGAAGGTAAACCCGTTCGAGATGGAGGCTAGAAAAAGCATACAATAACATCGTCATTATTGCATCCGTCCCATGACCCTGATTGCGGTCCTCTTCTTTGCCAATGCGGATCCGAAGTTCACACTCCCGTCGCCGCCAGCTGATATGTACTAGCTCGATTTCACCGATGAGCCTGTCGTCTTTGGTGACGATGGCCAGCAGCTTGGTTCCCCGGTCAGCCCTGGCCTCCCTCAGCCATCGGTGGGCCTCACCTAGATCCTGCGGATATTCTCCGTCCATCAAGTACTGGAGCTGCCGATTCTGGCCCCACCTAATCAGCTCAGGCAAGTCTTCCTCCTGGATTGGGCGCAGGTCCACCTTCTCACCGATCAGCCTCATCCGTTGCCACTCTCCCTGGTGTGAACATTGCTGCATCTGGCGGTTTAGCTTGTGTATCCTATTCTACTGAAGGGGAGTGAACCCTCCTAGTAGTTCTGTCCACTAATGGAGAGCTTAAGGCCTTTAGACTGATACAGCCTTGCCAGTTCGGATCTGCTGATGCCCTTTGATCCAAGTTGGGCTCCTTCCCTAGCCCCGGGACCATGGAAGTCCGATCCACCGGTGGTCAAAAGCCCTTTCCTTTCGCAAAGCTCCCGATAATAGGTCGCTTGTTCCTCTGTATGATCCGGGTGGTAGACTTCGAGGCCGGCGACTCCCAGTTCGCAAAGCTTCACGACCAGCTCCTCGTCACCCAGAAGGCCCGGATGGGCCAAGATGGGAATGCCGCCGCTTTGCTCAATGAGCTCAATGGCCTCCTCTACCGACAGCTTGTAGCGGGGAACGTAAGCTGGACGACCCCGACCGAGCAGTCTACGAAAGGCCTCCGTCACCGATGGGACGACGCCCCTTTCCACCAGGCAGCGGGCCACGTGCAACCGCCCGACACTGCCATTGCCGGCTAGCTCCATGACCCTCGTCAAGGGAATGGGATAGCCCATTTGATTGAGGATGCGGACCATCTCTTCGACCCTTTCCAAGCGCTCTTCCCGGAGGAGCTTGAGGGTTCGAAGCAGCGGTGGGTGACGGTGGTCCAACAGGTAGCCGAGCAAGTGAATCTCTGCACCTTGCCGATCGATGCTTAGCTCGAGTCCTGGGATGACCAACAGGTCCAGGGATGAAGCTGCTGCCTGGGCTTCATCGACGCCGGCTACGCTGTCATGGTCGGTGATGCTGATGGCTTCAAGGTTGAGATGGGCTGCTAACTTGACAACTGCTCGGGGACTGAGGGTGCCATCGGAGGCGGTCGTATGTACGTGGAGATCAATTGGTGCGGCGACAGGATGGGGCATTAGGCAAAGACTCCTTCTCAACTTAACATTTGACGCAAGGTCCTGAGGATGGTCTTTTCGATCCGGGAGACCTGGGCCTGGGAGATCCCCAGTTCATTTGCTATTTGCGTTTGCGTCTTCTCCTGGAGAAAGCGCCAGATGAGGATCTTTTGCTCCCGGGGTGCTAGGCGAGTGATTACCTGTCTTAAGGCGAGGCCCTCCACCGTCTGCTCTCCCTCATCGGCAATAACACCCTCTAGATGAATAGGTTGTCCTTCATCTTCCTTGATCACATCTTGCAGGGAACTAACCGGTTGGGTGCTGGCGAGGGCAACGGCTACTTCTTCCCTATCCACGCCCATCGCTTGACTGATTTCGCTAATTGTGGGCGACCGGTTCAGGGTCTGGGTCAAATCGTCCCGAGTCTTGATCGCCTGGGAGGCTAGATCCTGCAGAGCCCGGCCAACGGTGATAGGCCCTTCCTTCCGCAAGTATTGTCTGATCTCCCCCATGATCAACGGAACGGCATAGGTGGAAAAGCGTACATCATAGCTTAGGTCAAAATTATCGATGGCTTTGAGCAGTCCTAAACAGCCAATCTGGAACAAGTCCTCAATGTCCCGACCCCGTCCGGCGTAGCGTCGGGCGATGCTGAGGACCAGGCGCAAGTTGTGTTGCACGAGGGTGTCCCTAGCTTCCCGATCGCCTCCTTGGGCTTGCTCCAACAGCAAACGGGTCTTTTCATCCCCGAGCAACGGCCTTTGGGGCAGGCTAATATCGGCGCGAGCTTCGTCTACCACCGGCTTCACACCCCGTCCGGTCTTGGGGCTCTTACGTATTTGACCATGTGGATTTTGGTGCCTTGTCCCGGTTGAGATTGAATGGCAAGGGCATCCATGTATTCATTGATAAATACCAGACCAAGGCCCATGCGTTCCTCCGGGACAGTAGTATAGGCCGGCTCTAAGGCCTTTTCTACATCTTCAATGCCGACGCCCTCATCGGTCACTTCAATCTCTAGTCGGTCCGGGAAGATTTGACAGCACACAACTACCTGGCCAGTCCCTTTGCCGTAAGCGTGGATCACTGTATTGGATACTGCCTCCGATGTCGCCACCTTGATCTCATCCAATTCATCCAAGGTAAAATCTAGCTGGGAGGCAAAGACGGCCACGGTGGTGCGGGCAAAGGCCACATTCTCCGGGAGATTCGGAAACTCCATCCGCATATAGTTTCGAGCTGCCGACACGGTCCTATCCCCTCTCATAGGTGTTCCAGCGCCCTTTCCGCATTGGGAAAGAGTGGCATGATTTTGTCCAAGCCGGACAACTCGAGGATCCTTTGCACTTGGGGCTGGGCATTGACCAACAGCAGCTTGCCTCCCCGCTCCCTAATCCGTTTGTAGCGGCCTAAGATGGCCCCTAAGCCAGAACTATCGATGAAGTCCACCTCGCTCAGGTCTAAAATGAGGTTAGCCAGACGTTCATAGGTTTCCAATTCCTGGTCCACCTGTGCCCGGAAAATAGGGGCCGTCAGCAAGTCCAGTTCTCCCTTCATTGTAACCAGGAGAGCGGTTCCACGCCTTTGGTGATAGATCTCCAAAGAATTACCCCCTGCCTTTTGATGTAAAACTTCCCCAATATTCGCCAAATTAGATCCGAATTCCTGCTGGGACTAATCCTTGTTGGCAAACAGGCTACGGAGCAAGTCGCGTCCCGTCCCGCGGATGATTTGCCATAGGCTGCCCCGGGGAACGTCTTCGCCGGCGACCAGGTCTATCCGGCCCAGCTCTTCCCCTTGATAGAGAGCGATGAGGGTTCCAATTACTTGGTCTTTGGACAGGGGGGCGGTGAGATCCTCTTCCAGAAGGAGCTGCCTTTCAACGCTATCGCCAGCAGCCCGAGGCAAGGCTACCTTGAGGGATTGGGCGGCGACGATGGACACCTGTTCCGCTCTCCCCCGCTTGACCTTGGCTTGGCCCAAGACTTCCCCTTCCCTTGCGACCACTTCCGCTCGGTAGACTCGAAAACCGTAGTCGAGGAGGGTCCGGATGTCTTCTTCCCGCTTGGCGCTCGACTCTGCCCCCAACACAACGGCAATGAGGCGCAGATCCGACCTTTCGGCGGTGGCCGCAAGGCAATAGCCGGCTTCCGTGGTGCTGCCGGTCTTGATGCCGTCCAGCCCGGGATATCCGTAGCTGCGCCCAGTCGCGGACATGGTTCGTTCAAGCATGCGGTTGTAATTCCAGAGGACCACTTCGTTTTTCCGTCCTGGTCTGATGACATAATGGTAGGTGCTCACCAGGTCCATCAATAGCGGTACGCGGAGGGCGTGTCGGGACAAGGTGGCTATGTCGTAGGCGGTGGAGTAGTGCTCTCCTTTGCTTGAGGGTAGTCCATTGCTATTGACAAAGTGAGTGTTTTGCAGCCCCAACTGGACGGCCCGTTCATTCATGCGCTTGACGAAGGCTTCTTCAGAACCTGCCATGAACTCGGCCAAGGCCACCGATGCATCGTTGGCTGAACCGACGGCGATCGCGTACAAGGCATCCTTGAGGGGCATGTGTTCCCCCGCTTCCCACCAGATTTGTGAACCGCCCATGGAACTTGCATAGGGGCTGGCTACAATGGGATCGTCTAGGTGGAGTCGGCCGGCCGCCAGTTCCTCCAAAGCCAATACCAAGGTCATGATCTTCACCAGACTAGCCACAGGCTGGCGGCGATGGGGCTCCTTCTCATAGAGAACCCGGCCGCTAGCGGCCTCTATGAGGATGGCCGAGGGCGCTGAAAGGTCCAGCTCCTGGGCAAATGCCAGTCCGGCACCAAGCAAACAGACCAACAGGCCGGCCAAAGGTTTACGCCAGTCCATCTGCCTCCCCCCTTTTTCTATTCAACAAAAAATATTCCTAGTTGGGCGGGGTTATGCCGGTGGGTTGGAACTGGCTGGTATTCGTCCTAAGATCAGGGGCATTGGCCCGGGACGGCCGCCAATCTGGAAAGATCCCTGGACGGTGTGGATCTGGTCTTGATTGATGGTGCTGTTGTTTTGCAGGGTGGCCAACACTTCCCCCGCCTCCACATAATCGCCGATCTTCTTCGCGAGGACGATGCCCGCGGTCGGATCGATGGGGGCATCCTTGGTGGCCCTCCCCGCCCCGAGTCCCATGGCGACCATGGCTAGCTCCCTGGCATTAAGGGCGGTTACGTAGCCGGCTTGGGGTGCCTTGACGTCGACTACTGTTGCCGGTTGGGGAACTAGCTTAGGATCGTCGACGACCTTTGGGTTGCCGCCCTGGGCCTTTAACCACTGGACCATTTTCGCCAAAGCCGCTCCCGAATCGAGAAGCCGTGCTAAGGTTGCCTGTCCTTCCTCGGGATCTGTTGCTTTGCCGGCAAGATACAGCATCTCGCCGCCCAAAGCCAAACACAACTCCCTGAGATCCCTAGGCCCTTCGCCCTTCAAGGTGGCGATGGCTTCCTGGACTTCAAGGGCATTGCCTATTGTCCGTCCCAAGGGCTGGTCCATGGCTGTAAGGAGGGCACAAGCGCGTCGACCCGCCTTGCGGCAACTCTCCACCAGCAATTCCGCCAAAGCTCGCCCCTTCTCCTCATCCTCCATGAAGGCTCCTAGGCCGCACTTAACATCAAAAACGATGGCGTCAGCCCCGCCCGCGAGCTTCTTCGACAAGATGCTAGCGGCAATGAGGGGTATGGATTCGACGGTAGCGGTGGCGTCCCTGAGGGCGTAGAGCTTCTTGTCGGCCGGGGCTAGGGACTGTGTTGCGGAAGCCACGGCAAGGCCGATCTCCTCCACCGTTTGGATGAATTCCTCGGTGGAAAGTTCAGTGCGAAACCCGGGGATTGACTCGAGTTTGTCGATGGTGCCGCCGGTGTGGCCAAGTCCTCGCCCTGACAGCTTCGCTACCGGGATGCCAGCCGCCGCGACGAGGGGCGCCAGCACCAGGGTCGTCTTGTCACCGACGCCGCCGGTGGAGTGCTTGTCCACCTTGATGCCGGGAATAGAGCTTAGATCGAGCCTCGGGCCCGAGTCGGCCATGGCCATGGTCAACGCCGCCGTTTCTGCAGCTGACATGCCTTGAAAGAAAACGGCCATGGCCCAGGCAGCCATTTGGTAATCGGGGACCGCACCTTGTGTGTAGCCGTCGATCAACCACTTGATCTCCTCTGGGGAAAGCTCCGCTCCCTGCCTCTTCCTCAGCAAGATGTCATAAGCTCGCATAGTATCGTTCCCCCTCACTTGGCCCGCGGATGGGCCAGATCATACACTTCCCTAAGGCGCGTCCGTGTCAGATGGGTGTAAATCTGGGTGGTGGAAATATCAGCATGACCCAACATTTCTTGTACGGAGCGAAGGTCGGCCCCATTCTCCAACAGATGGGTGGCAAAGCTGTGTCTTAGGGTATGGGGAGTGATGGATCGTGAGATGCCTCCGCGGGCAGCATACTCTTTGATCAACTTCCACACCCCTTGGCGGGTTAGGCGTTTGCCCCGTCGATTAACGAATAGGGGTGAATCACTGGTCACCGACGGTCGGGAGGCCAAGTACCTTTCTAGCCAATAAACGGCCACCTCCCCTAGGGGGACAATGCGCTCCTTGCCTCCTTTGCCATGGCAGCGCAGGTACCCCAAGTCGAGCTTGACATGATCGCAATCCAGTCCCACCAGCTCAGATACCCGCAGGCCCGTCGCGTACATTACTTCCAACAGGGCCTTATCCCGCAACCCCAAAGGGGTGTCCACATTGGGTTGGGCCAGCAGGGTCTCAACTTCATCGGGGGAGAGGACCCCTGGGAGCTTCCACTCGCCGCCTGGGCTTTCCAGGGTTCGGGTCGGGTTGCTCTCTAGATGCCCCTCCCGCACCAAGAAGGAAAAAAAAGATCTGATGGCAGCCAGCTGACGGCAGATGGTGCTATTGGCTTTGCCTTGGCTGCGCAGGACTAACAGGTACTTGCTGATATCCTCCGCCGTGATCCTGTCTGGCGGCATCGGCAGGAAATCCGCGAGCTGACTGAGATCCCGCTGGTAGGACTCGACGGTATTGGCCGCCAGGCCCTTTTCTACGGCAATGTGGTGGATGAATTCCTGAATGAGTAGATTGAGGGTTTCTGCCATTATTCTCCTCTCCTTGCCCGATCCTTCGACGCGAGGGTCCCCATCCCTGCCCGTTAAATGAGGTAGGTATTGACTAGATCGATGAGCACGGGAGTGATGTAAGCCTCGATGAAGGCTGCGCCGACCAACAAACCCGCGGCCAGGAGATTGGTGGAGGTAGTGATGAGGAACTGTTGGTAGACGTTGATGCTGCGATTTCCAGCTAAGACCCGCAGGACGGACCAGGAGAAGCCCATCGCTGCCGCCCCGGCAATTATTATGGCCGGCAGGATGATGATGTTATGCGGCAGGATTGAGGCCAAGGCCACGACTATTCCTCGCAGGAACATCTCCTGCACAAGAAAGCCCAAGGTAAAGCCGAAGGTAAACCCTCTGATGAAGATGATTACCAACACTAGGGGCGCTCCCAGGAGGGAAAGCCCCAGCAGCCACATCAACCCTACGGTCTTGACCACATTATCCATGATGGAGCGACGGGCAAGGGCTTCCTTGGACAGAGTTGTGCCCGGATCGAAGGTCTGGAAGAAGCTCGAAAGATAGTGGCTCAACTCCTCCCTTTGTTCCACGGCCACATGTCTGACGGCTAAGCTGCCGAAGACCATCCCCATGACAAAAATGGTGCACACGAAAAAGTAAGCCACGACCCGCCGGTGAAAATGGCGCCTGAACATCCCATCAACTCCCCCGCAAGGGCTTTGTCCAATAGAATATATGCTCCGGGGGGAATGGTTATTCAGACTTCGTAGCCGCCTCCCTCAGGCGGTGTTGGCAGATGACAATGGTCGTTCATGCCCAGGAGGAGCCAGCGGCCCTTGGCCTTTTTGATGGTGGTGATGGCCCCGTTGTCGATGGGAATAAGGTAGCGGTTTCGCAAATCGAGGCCCAGGATGGTGGCAGCAATCAACCGGATCGGACCTCCATGCAAGACGACGATGCCTCTTTGATTTGGATAGAGGGCGGCGATTTCATCTAAGCACTCCATTACCCTTGCGACTACCTCGAGCAGGGTCTCCCCCCCTGGGACGTGGGCTGTTTCGGGTTCTGTTCGCCATTTCGTCAGTTCTTCGGGCCAAATCTCCCTGATCTCCTGGGGACTTCGGCCTTCCCATTGGCCGAAGGCGATCTCCCGCAAGCGGCGGTCCTCATGGACCGCAAGATCGGCAATCTGACCGATGATCTGGGCTGTCTCCCGCGCCCGGCTCAAGTCGCTGCTCCAAAGAAAATGGCACCTCGCCTCCTTGAGCTTTTCCCCAACCAACCTGGCTTGTTGTCGACCCCTATCGTTGAGGGGAATATCCTGGTGTCCCTGGTATATCCCGCGGTGGTTGAATGAGGTTTCGCCGTGGCGTACCAAGAACAACGTGGTGCTAACTGCGGACAACTCTTCCATAACGGCCTCCTCCGCCGGGCTCGATGGGCAACTCGCCCTGCCTTGCCGCGATGATGATTTCAACTATCTGATGGCTTGCTACCCGCCGCAGGTCTTCGGCTGGGACGTGGTGCAAGATGTTCATCTCTGTCCCAAAGGCCCTGAGAAGTCCCTCGATGGTGCGGGGTCCACACCCTGGCACAAAGCTCAAAGGCACTTGGTGGTAATAAGGTGGGCGGTGGCTCGGGGAAGAAGGAGCTCCGAGCTGCACGATGCGATCGAGGACCCCGGCGACGACCTTCTTGCCGCAAAGGCTGCAAACACTTACGGGCGGCGGCTCCTTCGTTTGACCGCAATCGGGACAGTAGCTGCGGTAGTACTTGCCCAAACGAGGGTCTAATCCATAATTAGCCAACAGCCGACAATTCCCTTCACCTTTCAAGGCGGCCAGGAGGGCCGCAAAGGAAAGCTCCTCGAGTTGGAACGCGTTATGTTCTCTGGCGATCCGGTCCAAAGAGTGGGCATCAGAATTTGACAAGAAGGTCGTTCTTGCCAATTCTCGAAGCCTTCCCGCCAGGGAAGCATCGGCGCTGAGCCCCAGTTCGATGGCCAAAGGTCTCGCCGCGAAGGCCTCCCTCCAGCTGTCGACACAGCTGCCGTAAAGGCCCCGGTGGGGAGTGAAAGCGTGAGCGGGCACCAAGAGGCCGTTCAGGCTTGCGGTAGTCTCCCATAAGGTTTCAGGAGAGAGGTCTACCCTTTGGGAGCTCAAGTTGATGTTGGTCAGATGCTTCGCCAGGAATTGACTGTACTTTGTCACCGCCTGGAGGGTGGGAAAGTAGCTGACGAAATGGCAGCGGCCCCTTCCAACGGCCGCCTCCACTTCACAAGCCGGGATGAGCAGCCCCTGGGACTTCCAGATTAGGCCTCCACCGGGGGCCGGAGTCAACTCTCTTCCTTGGACCATAGCCTCGAGCTCCGCAAGCACCCCTGGAGCCGCGCAGTCAACGGGCGCGATAATATGGAGACCCTTTGGTCCAAAGGCTTCCCGCAGGATGGCTGGCAGGGTCAACCGCCGTGAGGCGGTGATCTTGACTGGCTTGTCGTTGTATGCTCGACCGATATGGATGTGAAGATCGGCGTAATACAAAGGATCACTCCTTGGGGTCTAAGCAATGGGCCGCATAGGAGCCGGCGGCGCAGGCTGAGAGGAAAAACTCCCTATCCTCGTCGATGCCTCGTCCCATGGTCGTCGGCTGCAAGTCGTAAGCGCGAAGGGCCTCCAAGCCGGGATCGCCGTCCCACTCAACTACCTGATGCTTGGCAGCGATTCGGCTCAACTTCAGCTGATCCGCAATGTACTCTTGCATCGCCCTCGGCAGCTTTGGCACCACAACCGTCGTCGGCAGCTGGGTCAAGGTGCCCAAGGCCGTCAGACAGTGATGGCTGACCCCGCGATGACGAGGCCGCTCATCGGCAAAACTGATCCTAAGGAGGGCGATCCCCCTTCCTCCCAACGCGCTTACCCCATCGAGGATCGGGCCTTGCTCCAAAGAGGTGCTCCCTAGGGGAGTAGCGGTGCCCACCGTCCCTGGGCCCATGGTCACGATGGTTAGATCTGCCTTCAGGACCCAACGGGCAGCGATTAGACCGCTATAGATGCTGACTGCTTCTAGATCCCCCCCAAAGGCATGGCCCACGGTGATTGAACCGCAAAGGAGTCCCCGCTTTTGGAGATGACTCAGGGTGTCGCTGAAGGGAGCAGGCAGACACGCCCCATCGGTCATCACGTAGGCAATTCGAGCCTGAGGCTGCACTTTCCTGGCTGCTGCCGCGGCGGGCAGGAGTTGGCTATGGAGGGTCCCCACCACCACCGGCATGCCATCTAGGTCTTGGTGTTGGGTCATGATCCGATGATAGGGGCTGGCCGGTTCTTCGACGCTTGGCACTTTGATCTGCAATGGGGTGTAGCGCAGCTTCATGATGTGGCCTGGCGTCTTAGGATCGAGCTCTTGACCCTCCCCCACCTGGATGACAAAATGCCACCCGCCGGTGCCTAGTCGCAAGTGGACCGCGGTGGTATTCAGGGTCACCCAATCACCGACCTTGACAGGGCCCGTCAGCCAGTCGTAGCTGATGGCCTTGGCTTCTCCACCCTCGACTTCGACCTTGAGGAACTTGATCCCTGGCCGCTCCCCCAGGATCCCCAGCACCCGTCCCCGTCTTATCTGGATCAATTCATTTCCCCCTCCCCCACTATCTTCCGCAGGGACGGGAGAAGTTATTTGCTTGGTCCCTGGGAGATGCGCTCTTGCCTTAGCCAGGATTCGGCTAGAACGCCCATGCTAATTGGTCGCCAGGTTGCTTTCGGCCTGCAACAAATAAATACCCCCTACCTCTGGAATGCGTGTAGGCAGGGAGTTCGTTCTGGGAAATGATGCGGGCCTAACCTTTAGCGATGGTCCGAGTGGCTAACCGCAGGGCTTCCGGGGACGTGGGAGCATCCCTTGCACCGTTCCGCGTGGACCTGGACGTCAGCCACCCGTTGACCACTACCATCTAAGAGGGACTATGTCGGACACGCCTTTTTGGTCGCTCACGGTGCCGGCCGCCTCGCTCGCCCTTTCCCTCGCCCGGGTCGCCGTCCTTCTCCGGCGGCGGGAGGACTTCTTTGCGGGACAGGTTGATCCGGCCTTGGCTGTCAATCTCGATGACCTTTACCAGGATCTCATCGCCGATGTTGACCACATCTTCCACTTTGCTGACCCGGTTGTGGTCCAATTGGGAGATATGGACCAACCCTTCTTTGCCTGGGAGAACCTCAACAAAAGCGCCGAAGTTGGTTATCCGCCGCACTTTGCCCATGTAGGTCTCCCCTACTTCCACTTCCTTCACTAGATTCTCGATGATGTCCATGGCTTTCGACGCCGAAGCGCTATCGACCGAGGCGATATAAACCCGGCCATCATCTTCAATGTCGATGGAAACGCCGGTTTCGTCGATGATCTTGCGGATCACCTTGCCGCCAGGTCCGATGACATCACGGATCTTGTCGACCGGGATCTCCATGGTCATGATGCGCGGCGCATAGGGCGACAGCTCGGCCCTTGGCTCAGGTATGGCCTCCAGCATCCGCTCTAAAACGAACAGACGGGCTCGCCGGGCTTGTTCAAGGGCCTGCTTGAGGATCTCACTAGTAACACCGCTAATCTTGATATCCATCTGGAGGGCGGTGATGCCGTCGGCAGTGCCGGCCACCTTGAAATCCATATCGCCGAGGGCATCTTCGAGGCCTTGGATATCCGTCAGGATGGCAAACCTCTCACCATATTTCACCAAGCCCATGGCGATGCCGGCAACAGGCTTTTTGATCGGCACGCCGGCATCCATCAAGGCCAAGGTGCTTCCACAGACGCTGGCCTGGGAGGAAGAACCATTAGACTCCAGGACTTCCGAGACCAAGCGGATGGTGTAGGGGAACTCCTCTTCCGAGGGAATCATCGGCAAGAGGGCCCTCTCCGCCAACGCGCCGTGCCCGATTTCCCGTCGGCCGGGCGACCGCATTGGCCGCACTTCCCCTACGCAGAAGGGTGGGAAATTGTAATGATGGATATAGCGTTTGCTGTCTTCTTCCCGCAAATCATCCAGGAGCTGTTCGTCGGACTTGACGCCTAGGGTGCACACGGTCAGAACCTGGGTTTGTCCCCGGGTGAAAAGCCCTGAGCCGTGGGTGCGGGGCAAAATCCCCACTTCACAGGAGATGGGCCGGATTTCATCGAGTCCCCGGCCGTCGACCCTGGTTCTCTCCTCCGTCACCAGGCGCCGGACCTCCTCCTTGACCAGTCCATCGAAGATGGCCCCAAGCATCGGCAACTTTGCGACGTAGGCATCCTCTCCCAGCGTTTCGGCGAAGCGGGCGAGGACTTCTTCCTTCACGGCGACCACCGCGGCCTCCCGGCTTTGCTTGTCATCGCTGCGGATGGCCGTCCCAATAGCTTCCTCAGCCAGCTCCTTCATTTGTGCTACCAATTCGGGGTCTTCTGTGGCCTCGGGGACCTCAACCTTGGGTTTGCCCACCTCGGCGACGATCTGTTCCTGAAGGGCGACGATGCGCTGGATTTCCCGATGACCAAGTTCGATGGCCTCGAGGATGACGTCTTCGGGCACCTCTTTGGCCCCTGCCTCCACCATCATCACGGCATCTTTAGTGCCCGCCACCACCAGCTCCAGTTCACTACGGGCCGCTTGCTCCAGATCGGGGTTGATGATCAACTGGCCATCCACCCTGCCCACGACGACGCCGGCAATGGGTCCCTGGAAGGGAATGTCGGAGATGCTCAGGGCTACCGAAGCGCCGAGCATGGCCGGTATGGGCGGGGGATTGTTCCTGTCGACGGACAAGACGGTGGCAATCACTTGCACATCGTTGCGAAAACCGTCGGGGAACAAAGGTCTAATCGCCCGGTCGATCATCCTGGCCGATAGGATGCCCACTTCACCTGGGCGCCCTTCCCGGCGGATCCAGCCGCCGGGGATCTTCCCGATTGAATACAGTTTCTCTTCATAATCCACGATCAAGGGGAAAAAGTCGATCCCCTCCCGTGGTTCTTTGCTCATGGTTGCCGTCACTAGGACCACCGTGTCGCCGTAGTGGACTAGGACAGAACCATTGGCTTGTTTGGCCACCCGTCCCACTTCAAAAGTCAAGGGCCGGCCGGCCACCTCCATCGTATAAGATCTTCCCATGGACTTACCTCCTAGATGTAAAAAACGATTCTTCCTTGCCCGCGCTAGTATGCCTCATCTTGAGGCTGAGTGATTCCCGATTGCCAAAAGGAGCGGGTCGCCCCGCTCCCTTCTAACGTCGTAGACCTAGTCGCTCAATCAGATTACGATAACGCTCAATATCCTTTTTCTGCAGGTAATTGAGCAAACCTCTCCGCTGTCCGATCATTTTGTAGAGCCCTCGCCGTGAGTGGTGATCACGTTTGTGGACCTTGAGGTGTTCCGTCAGTTCATTGATCCTCTTGGTCAAAATCGCGATCTGCACTTCGGGAGAGCCAGTGTCCGATTCGTGGGTCTTGTAATCGTTGATAATCTCTTGCTTTGTCTCTTTTGACAGGCTCATAATTCCTCCTCCTTACGTTGACAACCGCCTAAAGCCAAGAAAACCGTGGAGGCAGTCGGAATTCCTAGCCTAAGGCTTACTTCCTAAGTCATTCTAGCATAAATGCCATTGGATGTAAACGGACTAGCGCAGGATCTGCCTCGCGGCTAGCCGATCCTTTTCCATCTGCTCCTTCAGGGCGTTGGCTGAAGGAAATCGGTAAATCCCCCGTAAACGCTCCAGCAGCCTTACTTCGACTATCTCATCGTACAAATCCCCATCGAACTCGTCAATGAAAAGCTCGACGCTCACATCCCCTCGGCCTGTGAAGGTTGGCCGGTCGCTGATGGCCAACAGTCCAAGGAAAAGGCCGCCACGGACACTGGCCTCAACGGCATAGACGCCCGCTCCGGGGATCAGCTTCCCCGGAGGAGTGGCTAAGTTGGCCGTGGGAAAACCTAGTTGCCGTCCCCGCCCTTCCCCAGGTATGACCCGACCGCGTAGGAAAAAAGGATATCCCAATAGTTCATTTGCCCGACGAACATCGCCCGTGAGGAGTAGATTGCGGATCGCGGTGCTGGAAATCACGGTGGCCCCTGAGGTGACGGGTTGGACGACGATTAGCTCAAATTGATGCTGATTTGCTAAGGACTGCAACAGATCAACCTTTCCCGCGGCCAGATGGCCGAAGGAAAAGTCGAATCCGACCACCACTCCTTTGGCTTGGAACCGTTGGACGAGACACTCCGCAACGAACTGGGCCGGAGTCATCGCTGCAAACTCCCGGTTGAAGGAAATGAGACAGACTTCCTCGATGCCATGACGGCGGATGAGTTCTGCCTTTTCCTCCGTGGTGGTGATGAGAGGCGGGCACTTGGCTGGGTTTAGCACTGCCAGGGGGTGGCGGTCAAAGGTGAAGGCCACAGCCCGGCCGCCCATCTGTTCTGCCAGGTCTAGTGCTGTTGATAGAATAACTTGGTGTCCCCGGTGCACGCCATCGAAAGTGCCCAGGGCGAGCACAGTCGGTTTTCCCCTTGACAATCCTGCAATCCTCCCATCTTCATGATCAAGGATCAACTAACACCTTGACCGGTCGACAATACTTGGTTTTCCCTTTTTTGTCAACTTGCCCGACTCCCAAGAAGCCCTTCGGTCCATAGACGCGGACAAGTCCATCTTCCTCGGCTGCTACGGGGACGACTCCCCCGTGGATGAACCGGTCTGCTTCCCCCTCGGCGAGGGTCAGGGGCGGAAAGTCGAGTGGGGCATCCATGGGCAAAAGACGAGCTTCCCCGTGCTCCGCGAGCTCCTCGAGGGTGATGGCGTCATCGAGATTGAAGGTCCCACTGCGAGTCCGCAGCAGGAAGGAGAGATAGGCGCCGCACCCTAAGAGCTCGCCGAGGTCGTGGACAGCCGTTCGCACATAAGTCCCCTTGGAACAATGGATATCGAACATCACGCGGCTGTTTTTCGTCAAGGACCCTTGTTTTGGGAAAAAGCGCCAGGAAAAGATGTGGATCGATCTTGGCGTCCTGGCAACCTCCTGGCCCCTCCGGGCCAGCTCATAAAGCCGTTTTCCCTTGACCTTCACCGCTGAGGCCATGGGAGGAAGCTGCTTGCTGGGGCCTTGGAGTTTGCGGGAGGCTTCGATGAGCTCCTCCCATGAAATGGCAAAATCGTCCGCTTCGCGGATGATCGTTCCCGTCCCATCCTGGGTGTCGGTGACTATTCCAAAGGTGATTTCGCCCCGGTACACCTTGTCTTGCTCCTGCAAGAATTCCACCAGTCGGGCGGCCCGGCCGACGCACAAGGGCAGCACCCCTGCCGCCGCGGGGTCCAATGTGCCTGTGTGCCCGATCCTCTTGATGCCTAGAATGCGGCGGGCTGCGACGACTACATCATGGGAAGTCATACCTGGGGGCTTCAAGATATTCAACACACCGTGCATACGCGTCATTCCTCTGGACTACAGGCTGCCTAGGGCCAAGGCCGTCACCTTGGGGACAACTTGGTCAAGGCTGCCGGCTAAGGTGCAGCCGGCCGCGCGAGGATGTCCTCCTCCCCCCAGCTGGGCGGCCAGGTCGGCCACATTGACCATCTCCCGGGACCGCAAACTGACTTTGACCTCACCGTCCAAGGTGCTTTGGAACAAAATGGCTATCTCCACTCCCTTGATCATGCGCAAATAGTGGACGAATCCATCGAGGTCCGATGGATGGAGGGAATAGCTCTCGATGAGCTCGCCTGGCAACACGGACCAAGCCACCCGTCCCGAGGGGTCCAAGGAAATCGACGATAGCACATGTCCAAGCAGAAGCAAGTAAGGAAAGGGCCTTTCTTCATACAAGGCCTGGGCGATGCCCGCGGGACTGGCCCCTAGCTCCACCAGTCGGGAGGCGATGGCTAGAGTATCGGCCGACGTGTTGCTGAAGCGAAATCCCCCCGTATCGGACATCAACGCCGTGTAAAGACATGTGGCACAAGCCTCATCAGGCTCAAGGTCCAGCTGGTCGATTATCCTAAAGACGAGCTCCCCTGCGGCCGCAGCGGAGGGGACGACCCAACGAATGCCCGGTCCGTCGATGTTGCTTTGATGATGGTCAATATTCACGATGGTCTTGTCCTTAATGAGATCGTAGACGGGGCCGGTTCGTTCTGGTTCACAGTCGACGATCACGGCCCGGTCAAAGGGTTCTCGCCACTGGTCATACCTCACTAACCTGTCCGCGCCGGGCAGAAAAGCCAGACAGCTTGGCAGTTCATCGGGAACGACGCAAAAGGCTTCCTTCCCCATTTTAGTAAGGAGCCACGCGACGGCCAACATGGACCCCAGGCAGTCGCCGTCGATATGGGTATGACCCGTGATGAGCCACCGCTCCCCATCCTGGAGGGCAGTAATCACCCGTTCCAGCTCCGGGCTCACTGGGGCTCACCCTCCTGGGATGGAGCAACTTCCTTCAGGATGCGAAAGATGCGTTCACTCCGCTCCATGGAATCATCGAAATGGAAGCTGATCTCTGGTGTGTGGCGCAAGCGGATTCGTTTTCCGATCTCTGTTCGGATGAAGCCTTTAGCCCGCTCTAGGGCTTCCATAGACTCCTTCTTGCTTTCTTCGGAGCCGTAAACGCTCACATAGACATTAACGTAACGAAGGTCCTTTGATACCTCTACATCAGTCAGGGTGACGAAGCCTATGCCAGGGTCCTTTATTTCCCGCTGGAGAATATCGCTGATTTCTTTTTTCATGGCTTCCTTGACCCTAGCTGCCCGCTTTGTACCCATAGGCAAAAGCCTCCTTGCGATCATAAGAAATCGATGGTGCAGTTGGTAATCTCCGTGGCGGCATTATTGGCGACTGAACGGACTACGGTCTGCAAGACTTCGTCGACGTAGTGCTTCTCATTGCCTACGCAAGCAACCCCGATGCTGGTCCGCTGCCACAGGTCGTGATGGTCCACTTCAGCGACGGATACGTTGTAGCGGGCTTTCAGCTGATCGATAATGCTTCTGACCGTCCGACGCTTGCACTTGAGGGAATTGCTTTCCATCAGCCAAAGATCGATGCGACACACCCCGATTACCATACTCATCACCTATTCGGGCTAGCTCCGCTTGACTTCTTCAATGCGGAAGGCCTCCAAGATGTCTCCTTCCTTGAGGTCCTGGAACTTCTCTACACCGATGCCGCATTCGTAGCCGCTGGCCACTTCCCGCACATCGTCTTTGAATCGCTTCAGTGATGATATGTTGCCCTCGTAGATAACGACATTATCACGAATGACCCGGATCTGGGCCGAGCGCAGGATCTTGCCTTCGGTGACGTAACAGCCGGCCACAACGCCCACATTCGGCACCTTAAACAAAGCTCGCACCTCGGCTTGACCCAACACCACTTCCTGATACTCCGGCTCCAGCATTCCTTCCATGGCCGCCTTGATGTCGTCGATGGCCTCGTAAATCACTCGGTACAGCAGGATCTCAATCCCCAGGGACTCGGCAAGCTTCCGGGCTGTTGGATCAGGTCGCACATTAAAACCGATGATAATAGCCTCTGAAGCATAGGCAAGGTTCACATCGCTCTTGGATACTCCGCCCACGGCCCCATGGATGACGTTGATCCTCACCTCGGGCGTGCTTAGCTTCTCCAAAGACTGGCGCAATGCTTCAACTGATCCTTGCACATCTCCCTTGACGACTAGGTTCAGCTGTTTGACTTCCCCCGCTTTGATCCGCAGGTTGAGGTCGTCAAGGGTCAGACGGCTTGCTCTCGTCCAGCCTTCCTGCCGGGTTGTTTCTGCATACTGTTCCGCAATGGTCCTGGCCTCGCGCTCATCCTCAACGGCAAGCAGGATTTCGCCAGCCGTGGGAACATCGTTGAAACCCAATACTTCAACGGGGGTGCTTGGGCCGGCTTCATCAACCCGTTCTCCCTTTGCATCGAACATTGCCCGCACCCTGCCATGAACAGGTCCAGCAACAATGGGATCCCCTATTCTCAGGACGCCTTGTTGAACTAGGACGGTGGCCACGGGTCCGCGTCCTCGGTCCAATTGGGCTTCCACGATGGTCCCCTTGGCCAAGCGATGGGGGTTTGCCTTCAGGTCCTGCATCTCGGCGACCAGCAGGATCATCTCCAGCAAATCATCCAGCCCTTCCTTGCGCAAGGCGGAAATCGGCACGCAAATGGTGTCGCCGCCCCACTCCTCCGGGATGAGACCACGTTCGGCCAGCTGCTGTTTGACCCGATCGATGTTGGCCTGGGGTCGGTCGATTTTGTTAATAGCCACCAAAATCGGCACATTGGCCGCGCGAGCGTGGTTTATAGCTTCAACGGTCTGGGGCATCACGCCGTCGTCGGCAGCCACCACCAAGACGGCCAAGTCCGTTACTTGCGCGCCCCGAGAGCGCATCGCGGTGAATGCTTCGTGGCCAGGGGTGTCGAGGAAGGTAATCTTCTTGCCCTTGACCTCAACTTGGTAAGCGCCAATATGTTGGGTGATACCTCCCGCCTCACTGGCAGCCACTTTGGTTTCCCGAATGGCATCGAGGAGGGTCGTCTTGCCGTGGTCCACGTGACCCATGATGGTGACCACAGGGGCCCTCTCTTCCAATAGTCCTTCGTCAGCTTCCTCCACGTCGATACCCATGGTTGCCGGCTCGTATGCCTTAACGGTAAAGCCAAGCTTCTCCGCAACCATCCGGGCGGCTTGTTGGTCCACATTCTGATTAATGCCCGCCATAATGCCTTGGGCCATCAGCTGCTTGATGAGTTCCGTGGCCGGTATCTGGCAAAGCTCAGCTAATTCGCGAACGGTGATGGTCTCTGGAATCTCAATAATCTTTTTATCCCCCTTCCCCTTGCCAGGGGATGGCGTCTTGTCCCGCCGGGATGTACTCTTCTTGGCCTTGGCTTTGCTTGCTGGCGGTGGCTTTGGCGGCGATTCCTTAGGAGTTGGCTTCACCTTAGGGACCAACTTTTCATCCTCATCTTCATCCTCGGCGAAATGGTCCTTTACCAAAAGGGCAATATCTTCATCAATGGTGCTCATGTGATTCTTCACATCGGCACCTAGATCAATCAAAAAGCTAACCATGGCTTTGCTGGAGATGTTAAGCTCCTTAGCCAATTCATAAACTCGCACTTTGGCCATACACATCACCTCTACAAAGTCTTGGCCCGTTCCTCGTGTTGTACACCCTGTTCAATTAGCCGGGCAAATTCGTGCCGCGTCAGGCCCACCACTGCGCGCATGCCTTTACCGATGCATTTGCCCAATTCGTCCTTACTTGCCGGTATGACGAGAAGGGGCACTTGAAATCGTCGGGCCAGATTCCGAAAACGTTTCGTCGTATTGCTGCTCGCATCCGATGCCAACAGAAGGAGTCGAACCCGGCTCTTGCGCAAGGCCGCTTCCACCGCGCCTTCGCCTGCCACGACGGCACCGGCTGCCTGGGCTAAACCCAGCATGTTCAAGTAGCTCACCCTTCTCCCCTCAGCCGGCTTTGTAGTTCTTCCCACACCTCGTCGGGAATGTCCTTTTCTAGCGATCGCTGCAAAGCCTTTGACTTAACGGCTGCGTCCAGGCAGTCCACCACCGGACAGATATAAGCGCCGCGTCCGGATGCCTTGCCTGTTTCATCCAGGTCGATCTCTCCAGTGGGCCTGCGAACGATACGGATCATGTCTCGCTTGGGGCGCACCGTTCGGCAACCCACACAGGTCCGCATCGGGATCCGTTTCTGTCTGGGCATGGCAACACCCCGCCTACTCGTCAAAGTCAAAATCGATCAGTGTCAGCTCCGAAAGGTCCCGGAGCACCCGGCGCTTTTCCTTGCGTCCTTCTTTCCGTGGGCTGTGAGCATGTCGGGACTCCCGCTCTTCCCATTCCTCATCCTTTTTCTTGTGGCTGTCCGCCGGCTCCGGCGGGGGGATTTCCTCCTCGTGCCCGAGGATCGGCTCCTCCTCCACAACAGGCTCTTCCTCTTCCTTGGCTGTCTTAGAGGACCTATCTTGCCAATCTTCACCGGAAAGGACTAGCGCGGCCATTTGCGTTTCGCTCTTGATGTCGATCTTCCAACCGGTGAGTCTAGCCGCCAGCCGCGCGTTTTGACCTTCTTTGCCGATGGCCAGGGAGAGCTGATCATCAGGCACGACGACGCGCGCGATCTTTTCGTCCTCGTCCAAGAAGACCCGGACCACTTTCGCCGGACTAAGGGCATTGGCCACGTACTTCTTTGGATCGGGATCCCAGGGAATGATATCGATCTTTTCCCCCCGCAGCTCTCGCACTACGCTTTGGACCCGCATGCCCCGGGGTCCGACGCAAGCTCCTACCGGATCGATGTTTTCCTCCTTACAGTATACACTTATCTTGGCCCGGTTGCCGGGTTCTCTGCTGATTCCCTTGATCTCCACCGTTCCGTCATGGATCTCGGGAACCTCCAGCTCGAAGAGGCGTTTCAGCAAAGTCGGATGGGTTCGGGAAACGAGGACCTGGGGTCCTTTCGTTGTCTTGCGCACTTCAGTGATGTATACCTTAAGCCGCACGCCGTGGGCATAGGACTCGTTGGGAATCTGCTCAGAAGGCAAGAGCAATGCTTCTACTTTGCCCAGATCCACCAAGACGTTTCTGTTTTCCCTCCGTTGGACGATGCCGGTGACAACGTCTCCTTCTCTGTTGCTATATTCCTCATAGATCAAGGCCCGCTCAGCTTCCCGGATCCTTTGGATGACCACCTGCTTGGCTGTCTGCGCAGCGATCCGTCCGAAATCCGCAGGTGTGACTTCGACCTCGATGATATCTCCCACTTGGTACTTGGGATCGATGGTCTTGGCTTCTTCTAGGGCCATTTCTGTCGAATCATCAGTGACGTCTTCGACGACTGTCTTCCGGGAGAAGACAGCGATCTCTCCGGTACTGCCATCGATGTGCACCCTTACATTTTGCGCGGAGCCATAATTGCGCTTGTAGGCGGACACAATCGCTGCTTCGATAGCTTCCAGCAGGATCTCCCGGGCTATTCCCCGATCCCTTTCCAATTCTTTCAGAGCTCCGATTAGCTCAAGGTTCACGCTGACCTTTCCCTTCCCTGTGTTGTTGCTAGCGTCTAAAACTCAGGGGACAAAGCGGCCTTGGCAACTTTGTCCCGGGGTATGCGCACTAATCGATCGTCAACTGTCAGCTCAATAACGCCGTCCCTGTATCCTACCAACTGTCCACGCCATTTCTTCCGTCCGTCGATCGGAGCATAGGTCTTAACTTCAATCAGTTCTCCGTTGAAACGTTGAAAATCGCCGTCTTTCTTCAACGGCCTGTTTAGTCCAGGAGAGGATACCTCCAGCAGATAACTGCCGGGAATCGGGTCTTCTTCGTCGAGTTTCGCGCTCAGGACCTGGTTAAACAAGGTGCAATCCTCCAGGGTGACGCCTCCTGGTTTGTCTATGTACACCCTTAGGTACCGCTGGGGACCTTCTTTGACGTACTCCACATCGACAAGCTCCAGCTGCATCTGGACAGCCAAGGAATCGGCTAGTTCCGTCGTGATGGCTTCAACCGAACGGCCCTGCAACCTCCTCCCCCCTTTCCAACAGTACAAAAGAGTGGGCGGCACCCACTCTTCGGTCGACAACTCATCCAAGCTTCTTTACGTGCATTATATCATGGGAAAGTTGATTTGGCAAGGGAAATGCGCATTTTGG
>JAAYLV010000072.1 GCA_012521755.1 Bacillota bacterium
CGAACTCGGTCGGGAGGCATGTCACATTTTCTACATCGTTTGAGTCACGATTGCAACATTTGATAATCATCTTTGACAGCCATTCGGGGATCGGGAGACTTACCCACAAACTCTTGACACAGTCTCTTGACAGTTAGGGGTTGCGCTGCGGCCTCGTCTATGCTACAATATCAGCGTGTTGGCGGTGCCCCCATCGTCTAGTGGCCTAGGATACCGCCCTTTCACGGCGAAGGCAGGGGTTCGAATCCCCTTGGGGGTACCAAACTACAATCCTTTCCTGGTGGAAAGGGTTTTCTTTTTTTGGGCGCCGTGAGCAGGAGGCCCTTGGCCGTCAGCAAAGAAGTAAGGCTGATGGGAGGTGCGCTTCATGAATGGGCGAAGGTCCGGGACGAGAACCTCCTCCTTCGGGGTTGGGAGGCGGGAGAACCATGATTCTCAGGAATTCTATAGGAGTCGGCTCTATCAAGGGATAAAGGATGAGAGGAAGATGTCCGGCGAGGAACAGCCTGTTCCGGCGGCAGTCCTGGATACGATTATCTGCCAGGATAGTCGGCGCATGGAGCAGCTCCCGGACAACTGTATCCACTTGGTGGTGACCTCCCCGCCATACAACGTCGGCAAGGATTATGATGAGGATTTATCCTTGCTGGAATACCGGGAGTTGTTGCGAGAAGTCTTCGCGGAGACCTACCGGGTGCTGGTGCCCGGGGGACGTGTCTGCATTAATGTTGCCAACGTCGGTCGAAGACCGTACATACCCCTCCACAGCTACATCATCCAGGATATGCTGGACTTAGGCTATCTGATGCGGGGCGAGATCCTGTGGAACAAAGGGGCGTCCGCGGGGGTGTCAACGGCCTGGGGCAGCTGGATGTCAGCCTCTAATCCAACCCTCAGGGATGTCCATGAGTACATCCTGGTCTTTTGCAAGGAGGCTTTCGGCCGCAAGCAAGAGTCCCGGGATAGCACCATCACCCGCGATGAGTTCCTGGAGTTTACCAAGAGTATTTGGACTTTTCCCACCGAGTCGGCCCGGCGGGTCGACCATCCCTCGCCTTTTCCCGTTGAACTGCCTTACCGCTGCATTCAGTTATTCACTTTCGCCGGCGATGTAGTGCTCGATCCTTTCTGTGGCAGTGGGACGACCTGCATTGCGGCCTTGCAGACCCGCCGTCATTATGTGGCCTATGACATAAAACAGGAGTATGTGGATACTGCCCGCAGGAGAGTGGCGGAATGGTGGCTCAATAAGGAAAAGACGGAAAACAGCGGCAACACTAAATGACAGTGACCTTTCAGAAAGAAATACTTGGGGGAAGGAACTATGCCCCCAATTGCCGAAGACCCATACAAATAACATAGGGGGCGAAAGAGGCAGGTTGATGAAATCATCACGGCTTGGTGCCATATTGGACCTTGTTCCGGAAGACTGTGGAGTGGTTGATGTCGGCACCGACCATGCCCTCCTGCCCATAGCCTTGGCACGGCGGGGCCAACAGGGCGTGATCATCGGATCTGATTGCCGTTCTGGCCCCTTGGAGGCAGCTCGCTCCAGGCTGCTTCAGTTAGGATGCATCGATCGTGTGGAGCTGCACTTGGGTTTCGGTCTTGAGGTGATTGAGGGCCGCTCCGATGTGGAAGCGGCGGTGGTCGCTGGCATGGGGGGCAAGAATATCGTGGAGATCCTGGAGAAGGGTCTCCACCAGGCGAGAAGTCTACGGTCCCTCATCCTGCAGCCCATGAGGGACGGACATTACCTGCGGCATTGGCTGGCTGAACAGGGATTTCGCCTGATAGATGAACAGTTGGTGGAAGAAGACGGACGTATCTATGAGTTGGTTGTGGTGGGGCAGGGAGGCAGCAATTGGCAAGTCGATGACTTGGCGGCACAGATAGATGTGCCTGCGAGCTTGCTGCTGGGGCTTGGACCATGCTTGCTCAGGGAAAGACACCCCCTCTTGCTTCCCCTCCTGGAGGGTCGGAAGAAGGAAATGCTGGATGTCATGGAGGATCTACAGGCGGGGGATAGTGAACGGAGCAGAAGACGCCGGCAAGAGTTGTCCATCCAGGTAGACCGGTTGAAGAAGGTGATGGAATGGCTGTCAAGGTGAGGGATGTCATCCGTTGGCTAGAGGAGCTTGCTCCTTTACACCTCGCGGAAGAATGGGACAATCCTGGGCTGCAGCTTGGCGATCCAGGCGATCTGGTGAAGGGGATCACGGTTTCCCTAGACTTCACTGCCGAAGTCCTGTCCGAGGGTTTGGAGGAGGGCGTCAACCTTTTCGTGACTCACCACCCACTGTTCTTCCGTCCGTTGACTAAGCTCAGCTGGGATGCGCCCCAAGGTCGCCTAATCAAGGAGGCGGCGGCCGCGGGTGTGAGCGTCTATGCACTTCATACCAACCTCGATAATGCCCGGGGCGGACTGAACTGCTGGCTCGCCGAAGAGTTGGGGCTGCAGCAAGTACGACCCTTTGGCAAGACGGACCCTCTGGAAAAGCTGGTTGTCTTTGTGCCCCAAGACCACGCGGGGGAGGTAATGAACGCCCTGGCCGAGGCGGGCGCAGGACATATCGGCCAATATAGCCACTGCACTTTCCAGGCCCTCGGCAAAGGAACGTTCAAACCTTTGACGGGGGCTAAACCATATATAGGGAAAGTTGATGAGATCGAAGAGGTGGACGAGGTCCGCCTTGAGACGATCATCCCCCGGTCGCTGCGGGCGAAGGTGGTCAAGGCGATGTTGGCCGCCCATCCTTATGAAGAGGTGGCCTACGATCTTTATCCCTTATCCAATCCGGGGGTCAGGGGAGGACCGGGTCGGCTAGGCTCCCTGCCTGAACCGATCCCTCTGGAAGAGCTGGCCGCAAAGGTCAAAGGGCGCTTGGGAGGGCGCAGCGTTAGGGTGAGCGGGGAGCTTGCCCAGAAGGTTGGCAAGGTTGCCCTATGTGGAGGAAGCGGCGGAGGCCTAGTTTCCCTCGCGGCGGACCTTGGTGCCCAAGTCTATATTTGCGGCGATTTGAAATATCATGATTTCCTCCTGGGGCAGTCCTTGGGGCTGGCCCTCATCGATGCTGGTCACTACTGGACAGAGCTGGTTGCTGTTGCGGGCGTGGCAAGATTCCTTGAAGAAAAACTGGCTGAGGCAGGAGTTGCCTTGCCGGTCCTTCGCACCAAGGTTCAAAGGGCGCCCTTCATAGAGTTGGACTAGCTGCAGGTTGTGTTTCCGAGAGGGAGGAACTAGGCATGGAGCGCAAGTGTGAGTTTTGTGGTGAGCAGATACCCCAAGAAAGACTAGAGGCACTTCCAAACACACGGCGATGTGTTAAGTGCGCTCAGAAAAATGGCAGCGATATCCGTGTCAAACAAGTGGGCACCGGCATGGATATCGATACCTACAAAGATCTGTTGGGGGCTATCCGCAGCTGAAGGGTGGAAAGCATTAGATGGATGCGCAAATGAAGGCGCTTCTCGAGGTTCAACAATTAGACATGGACATGGCCAAGATTGATGAGATGATGCGAGACTTGCCGGTTAGGCGGCTGATCCTGGCCCTTAGAATGCGGGAAAAGGAGATTCAGGGACTCTTGGCCAAGAACGAGGAGCGCTTGCGCAACAGCGAGCAGCGCTCCCGGCGGTTGCATTTGGACCTAGATGAGAGCAGGAGCCAAATGGAGCTAATGAAGAAAAAGCTCTACAGCGGCGAGATCAAGAGCCCCAAAGAGCTGGCCCAGGTAGAAAGCAGGTGTGAGAGCCTAAGGCAGCGGGCCAATGATCTGGAAGAGGAAATCCTCAACTTGATGCTGCAGGCCGAAGAGTTGGCCGCTGAAACGAAAGAGCAGCGGGGCCAGCTAGAGGAAGTCCAGGGTGAACTAGAAGGGCACCTGCTGGAATACGAACGGACGGTCAAGCGCTGGCGGCGGGAAATGCGGGAGTTGCAAAAGCTCCGGGAAGAAGCGCAGGCTTCCGTTTCCCCATCGCTACTTGCCACCTACGAGCGGATGCGGACCAGGTGCCAGGGCAGGGTGGTCGTTGAGGTCCGCAACGGAATCTGCGGGGGTTGCCGCGTAGGCCTGTCGCCCAGCCATCTGGGGAAGCTGCGCAAGGGAGAGGGAGAGGTGTTTTGTGAACACTGCGGACGTCTTTTGTGTCTCGCCGACTGATCGGCATAATTTGCCTTTGACGCAAGGGGCCGGCCGTGCTAAGATCAAATTCCCTGCGGGGACTAATAATGATACAATAAGATTGGAGTAGGCTGGGTGATCGCGGGTGCCGGACCGCAAGGTGGCATCCGAGGAAAGTCCGGGCTCCATAGGGCAGGGTGCTGGGTAACGCCCAGTGGGGGCGACCCCAAGGAAAGTGCCACAGAAAGGAAACCGCCCCAAGGGCAAGGGTGAAACGGTGCGGTAAGAGCGCACCAGCAGCTAGGCGACTAGCTGGCTAGGCAAACCCCACCCGGAGAAAGACCAAATAGGAGGGAGATGAAGCTGCCCGCTGATTCCTCGGGTTAGGTCGCTGGAGGTATCGGGCAACCGATATCGTAGAAGGATGATCACCCTCGACAGAACCCGGCTTACAGGCCTACTCCTAGGCTCTTAGAGGGACTGCTTCAGGCAAGGTCTGAAACAGTCCCTCTTGCTGTTATCCGGGCAAAGACGGGGACTCGGTCAAACGCTGGGCTTCCGACTCGGCGATGATGACCGCACCGACCAAGTCACCGGTGATGTTGGTGGTGGTACGAATCATGTCGAGGATTCGATCGATGCCGGCAATTAGCGCAATGCCCTCCAAAGGCAGGCCAACGCTGGTGAGCACCATGGACAGCATGATGAGGCCTGCGCCGGGCACTCCAGCAGTGCCGATGGAAGCCAAAGTGGCAGTGAGGACGATCATTAGCTGCTGACCAAAGCCAAGGCCGATTCCGTAGACTTGCGCGATGAATAAGGCGCATACCCCTTGATACAAGGCGGTACCGTCCATGTTAACGGTAGCGCCCAAAGGCAGGACGAAACTGCTGATTTGGTTGGGGACCCCTAGTTTGCGGGCGGATTCCATTGAGATGGGGAGGGTCCCTGAGCTGCTGCAGGTGCTGAAGGCGTAGATCATGGCCGGTGAAACGTCCCGGAAGAATTGCCAGGGACTCATCTTGCCCAATCCTCTCACCAGGGGGCTATAGACGATGAGCCAATGGAGGATGCAGCCAAGATACACCGCGAGGATGACCTTGAATAACGGAAGCACCACTCCTAGTCCGTAGGATGCAACTACCGGCGCGATGAGAGCGAAGACTCCGTAGGGAGCAAGCTCCATGATTACGCCGGTCAGCTTGTACATGACTTCGGCGAAGGCATTGAAAAAGTCGAAAACAAGTTGAGCTTGCTTGCCGACCATGGTGATGCCAAGCCCTAAGAACAGGGCAACGACGATGATTTGGAGCATGTTTCCTTCGATCATTGCTTGAAATGGATTGGTGGGAACAAGACCTAAGATGACGCTCGCCGCGGAAGGAGGCTCCGCAGCCGTCACTTGGGCTGCCCCAACGTCGATCGAGAGCCCCTGTCCTGGACTGATGAAGTGCGCGAGGAGGAGTCCGATGATGACGGCAAAGGCTGTTGTTGCCAGGTAGAACATCAGAGTCTTGCCGCCGATGCGTCCCAGGGATCGGATGTCGCCGATGTTGGCTGCTCCCACTACTAATGAAGAGAAAACCAAGGGGATAATAATCATTCGGATCAGGTTCAGGAACAAGGTGCCAATAGGGGCGATGCTCTTGGTCAGGGGTCCTAAGATCGCACCAGCCACGATGCCGCCTGCAAGGCCGATAAAGATCTTGGTATGAAGCTTCACCTGTTTTCACTCCCTTCCTTTTGTCTGCGCGTGTGCCTCCCTATTTTCCCGACCCTAAGAAAACGCCTCCTTTCTTGAGCATGTTCACCTTATTCCACATTTTCGGAACAAATCCTTTTTTGTTGCTTCAACCCCACAAGACTCCCATTGGCAATGGCACGGAAAGGCCGTACTTAAAAGCGAAGAAAAACAGCAGGGTAAGCCCAATCCCTGCACTGCAGGAGCGAAGGAAGTGCTTTTCCGCATGAGCACGCCGGTCAAGGAGCCAACAGGTCAAGGCGAACAACAAGATGCTCGCCACGAGAAAGCCGAGGTAAGGGATCAAGGCCACATAGAACGTCATGAGCAAGGCTACCAAGAGCACTAGACGGTAGTCCCCCGTCCCTTTGACAAGAACCATTTCTGGGAGCCATAGACCCTTCAGGAGCAGGATGAACCCGAGCAAAGCCAAGATTCCGATCACGAACCGAACGAATACTCCGCCCATCGGGCTGAAATGCATGGCCCGGGCCCAGGTGAGGGTGCATATGCCGAGGAGAAGGGACGCGGCAGTGAGATCAGAGTTGAACATGAAGTCTACCCCCTTTTCATTTGGCGGCGGTACGACTTGGCCAGGAAGGGCCAAAGGGCCGATATGAACGACAGCAGAATGAAGACCGCCGACAGCGGACGACAGAAGAAGTATTGGATGATGGAGCCGGAGGCCCGGCCGATGATCATCCCCTGAACTAGCCCCTGCTCCGCCATGGGGCCAAGGATCAATCCCAACACGATGGGGCCGGGGTGAAAGCCGAGCTTGCGGCTTACATAGCCCAGAAAACCAAAACCGAGCATGGCGACTACATCAAGGTAGTTGTTGCGGATCGCGTAGGAGCCGATGACGCTCAAGAAGGTAACCATGGGTGCGAGAAAGCTTATGGGAAAATTGATCATCCGGGCGAACCATTGGGAGCCACAGACTCCCATGACGAACATCACTACTGAGCTTACCGCCAGGGAGAAGATCAGGGCATAGGTTATTTCACCAAACTCGGTGAAGAGCTCGGGACCGGGCCGGAGACCATGGAGGAGCAGGGTGCCCAAGAAGACCGCCGCTGCCGGCGAACCAGGGATGCCCAAGGTCAACAGGGGCGTCAAGGCGCCGGGTACAACGGCGTTGTTGGCCGCCTCCGCCGCGGCGACCCCGTCGATGGTTCCTTGGCCGAACTCTTCGGGGCGGCTAGACCAGCGGACTGCTTCATTGTAGGAGAGGAGACTGGCAATATTGCCCCCGGCACCCGGGATGATGCCAACGATGGTGCCTACCAGGCTAGATCGGAGAAGGAGCCCCGGTTTTCGCGTCAGCTCCTTTACTACCTCCAGAGTGATCCCTGGCTTGGGGGAAAAGGCGCCGATATGCTTGTTCACGTGGTATTCTTCAACCATCTCCAAGACTTGAGGCAAGGAGAAGAAGCCGATCAAAGCAACGATCAAGTCGATGCCTCCCTGCAGGGAAGGAATGCCGAAGGTAAACCGCACATCACCGGCGATGGGTGAAATCCCCACCGTACTCAGCAGCAATCCCAATGCTCCTCCGATCAGCCCCTTCAAGATCGATTCCGTCGATAGGGTAGCGATAATGGTCAGTCCAAAGACGGCCATCCAAAAGTATTCGGCGGGGCCAAACTGAAGGGCCATCCTGGCTAGGGGCGGTGACAGAAAAAGGAGAAGCACAGTGCCGAACAGCCCGCCGATCATGGAGCTGTAGGCGGCGGCCACTAGGGAATGCTGAGCCATGCCCTTCTTGGCCAAGGGGAACCCGTCGAAGGTAGTGGCAATAGCTGACGGTGTGCCAGGAGTATTGATCAAAGTGGCGGAGATGGCTCCTCCATACATGGCGCCGATGTAAAGGCCGCCTAACATGATCAATCCCTGCATCGCTGGCATGGTGAAGGTGAAGGGGACCAATAGGGCCAGGGCCATTGTGGCCGTCAGACCAGGTAGGCAGCCCACCACGATACCCACAAGAGTACCTAAAGTCAGAAAACCAAAGTTTGGCCAGGCAAAAATATTACCGAGAGCTATCGCTGCTTGTGTTAGCATGTTCCCGCCTCCTGGGAACAGGGGCTCACTGAGCCCCCGTAATATTCAGTTCTTGTAAGATCGCCCCATATTCCACAGTCATTTGTTGAATGTAATCCTCGCACTCCTCCCGGGACATCCTTAAGGGGACAAAACCTTGACTGATCATGGCCTCCTGGATTTCTGGCCGTTCCATGATGGCCAAGAAGGCCCGTTCCAAGATGGCGACCTGTTCCGGAGGAGTGCCCTTGGGTACGCCGACGCCCCGGTCAATGCTGGGGATCATGTCAAGACCCAACTCTAAGAAGGTGGGTGCATCTGGCAGCAAAGAGAATCTTTCCCGTGCGCCAAAGGCCAAGACCCGCAGCTTATCTCGATGAAGCACCAAGTCATTGGAGTTGGCCAGCATGGCGGCGATGTGTCCCCCCAAGAAGGCCGCAACCTGGGGTGCAGCGCCGGTGAAAGGAACGTAGCTAAGCTGGGTGTTCGTCAGCTTTTCCAACTGCAGATGGGCCAAGTGGTGACCAGAGTAGGTGCCCGACCCGCCTACAGTGATTGCCCCTGGATTGGCCTTGGCATACGCGATGAAATCATCGAGGGTCTGCCAGGGACTATCTTTGGGGACGGCAAGGCCAATGGGCGTGGCCTGGAAAAGGGCCACCGGGATGATGGAGTCAGTGGAGTACCCCGCATCCCCCCTGAGGAGGGGCTGGAGGATGATGTGGGGGATGTTGATCCCCGCTATGGTGTGGCCATCGGGGGGACTACTGGCCAGTTCAGCCCAGCCCAATGAACCGCCGCCCCCGACCTTGTACTGGACGATCACCGGTGTTCCGAGAAGCTCCTCGAGCAGGGGCTGCTGGCGCCTCGCCTCGAGATCCGACTGTCCTCCGGGGTCAAAGCAAATAATATAGGTGATAGGTTTAGCCGGGAATGGGGCAGCCGAGACCGACAAACTGACGGCAGCTAGGAAAATCAACAGGGCCCAGACTAGTCGACTCATATCGATGCCTCCTCTTTCTTCCTGGTTAGATAGAACCATACCAGTATATTTAGGAAGGGCGACAGTTGTCACATGAACGCTGAGGATAAAGGAGGGTGCGCGATGCCGAGCGAGGAACAGATGCGAGCGGTGGGTGAGACTTGTACCGAGTACTGGCCAGTAGATGAGGGCCCCGCAAGCTGCAGCAACTGCAGCCACTGGAAGGGCGATGAACTGAAGTGTGAACTGGATATCTTCGAGCTGCAGCTGACCAATCTGGATCAAACTTAGGCGGACATGGTTCCGCCTTTTTTTGTCAGAAATAATTTGTGGCTAAGGAGGAATCAGGGGGGAGACCACGAACACATTAACTACTAAGTGGGGGAAAGTGGCGCGAAGTGGTGGACACTGTGGTGCGGGGGAGTCTATGCCCATGTTCATGGGGGAGTATCAGCATACCCTGGACAATAAAGGACGGCTAATCATCCCGGCCAAATTCCGAGCCGGACTAGGTGAGCGATTCATCGTCACGCGGGGTTTGGATGGGTGTTTGTTTGCCTACCCCCTCAAGGAATGGGAAATCCTGGAGAGCAAACTCAAGGAGCTCCCCTTAACCAAGAGCGATGCCCGCTCTTTTGTCCGCTTCTTCTTTTCGGGAGCGAGCGAATGTGAGCTGGACAAACAGGGGCGGATCATGCTCCCGGCAAATCTTCGCGAATATGCCCAGATGACCAAAGATGTGGTGGTCATCGGCGTTGCCAATCGAGTAGAGCTGTGGAGCAAGGAACTGTGGGATGAGTACATGGACAAGGCTACCGCCTCCTATGAAGAAATCGCGGAGAAAATCGTCGAGCTGGGCATTTAAGGCCCAATTGGAGGATGCGGTTTGAGTTACCACCATGTTCCAGTGATGCCCAAAGAAGTCGTGGAGGTCCTAGCGTGCCGGCCGGGGGGGACTTATGTGGACTGCACGGTGGGCGGCGGCGGCCATGCCCGCCTTATCCTGCAGCAAATCGGACCCCAAGGACGGTTGATCGGCATCGATAGGGATCCCGCGGCTATCGCCGCTTCCCAGGAAAGCCTCCAGGAGTTCGCCGACCAGGTCACCCTGGTTAAGGCCAACTTTTTCGGCCTGGGGGGAGTCCTGTCGGACCTAGGTGTGCAGGAAGTGGACGGCTTCCTCTTTGATCTGGGCATCTCGTCCCATCAAGTAGATGTACCCCAAAGGGGCTTTAGCTACATGCATAATGCTCCTTTAGATATGCGGATGGATCCGTCTGTACCCCGCACCGCCGCTGAACTCTTGAACACGGCTTCGGAGGTGGAACTCAGGGACATCATCAGCCGGTATGGGGAAGAGCGGTGGGCAGACCGGATTGCCGCGGCGATTGTGGCCGCCCGCCAGAAAGAGCCTTTCGTCACCACTTTTCAACTAGTCGATGTCGTCAAGGATGCTATCCCAGCCGCCGCCCGTCGACGGGGGCCTCATCCTGCCAAGAGAACCTTTCAAGCCCTGCGCATCGCGGTCAACGATGAACTAGGGGGAATTGCCAAAGCCCTCCGGCAAGCAGTGGATTTTCTCAAGCCCGGTGGACGCATCGCGGTTATTTCCTTCCATTCGCTGGAGGATCGGATTGTCAAGAAGACCTTTAGGGAACTGGCCCGGTCTTGTGTGTGCCCTCCAGAAGCCCCCGTCTGCATCTGCAGCCAAGAGGCCAAAGTACGAGTCATCACCCCCCGGCCTTTGGTTCCTAGGCAGGAAGAGATAGAGGTGAATCCTCGGGCGCGCAGTGCCAAGCTGAGGGGCGCTGAGAAGTTGGGAAGGAAGTGAGCGGAGATGACGGCGACTGTCCGTAAACTAGAAGTCTATCAGGAGCCCCGTCCATCGCAACAGCCCAAGAAGGGGAAATATGTGGTCAATCCTGTGCTCTTGGCGAGCTTCTTCGTGGTATTGACGGTAGCCATTGCCTTGGGTCAGGTCGCCTTACACCTGACCATCGTCCAATTGGGCTACCAGGTGGAAGAGGCCAAAGGGCTGCTGGCCCAGGCCGAATCTCAGAATCAGCATCTGCAGGTGGAGCTCCTCAAGGTTGGCTCGCTAGAGTACGTGGAAAGGGTGGCGCGGACTGAGCTGGGCATGATTAAACCGGACTCATACGAGTATATCGTCCTTAATACCGGAAGAAAGCAAGGGGATGTCCCGCCTCAACATGAGCAGCCGCCAACTCCGACCGAGTCTGTACTGGCGAGTGTTTCCTCTTGGCTGGCCGGATGGTTCCTGCCTGGCGGTCAGGTAGAAGCAGGACGAATGGGCAGGTTCTAGGGGGTTGCCGTGGTGAAACCAATAACTTCCGCGGTCGTTCGCCGCAGGATCGCTTGCCTTGGCGTCCTCCTGTGCCTGGCGGTCGTCCTCGTTATTGCTCGTTTGTTTTATCTTCAGATTTACCAGACCGATGCCTTTCACGACAAAGCTCTGGGTCAGCGGCTGCGGAGCGTGCCCGTCGATGCCCATCGGGGGACTATCTACGATCGGAACATGAATAAATTGGCGGTCACCGTTTCGTCGACGGCCATCGAAGCCCAGTTAATGGAAATAAAGGATCCGGAGGAGACGGCCGCAAAGCTCGCACAGGTACTGGGGCGGGATAAAGCGGAACTCAAACGGCTCCTCACCCGTCCGGGGGTTAGGACCTGGGTAGCCCGGGGATTGGATGCAAAAACGGCCCGCTTAATTGAAGAAATGGACCTGGATGGCATCTGCTTGGTGCAAAGGCCCCATCGGGTTTATCCCAACGGCAAGCTAGCCGCCCATCTACTTGGCATCGTCGGTGTGGATAATCAGGGGCTGGAGGGGCTGGAATATGCGTTAGATCCCCTTTTGGCCGGTGTTGCCGGCAGGGCCCTGGTGGAAACCGATGCCGTCGGCCGTTATATACCGGGCGGTCTGCAGCGAAACGTCTCTCCCCAAGATGGGGAGAGCGTTGTTTTGACCATCGATCAAGTGATCCAGTATATCGCCGAGCGGGAACTAGCGCGCGCCGTCGAAGAGACCCGGTCGCGGCGAGGGGCCCTCCTGGTGATGGACCCGCGGACAGGGGAGGTCCTCGCCTTGGCTGTGTACCCCGCCTTCGATCCTAATCACTACTGGGATTATGGCAGGGACGTGCGGCGCTGCGTCGCCTGTGTTGATCAATATGAGCCTGGCTCCACCATGAAGATCTTCACCACCGCGGCCGCCTTGGAAGAAGGCTTGATCAGCGCGGACACCCTCGTTGAAGACCCGGGTCAAGTCCGCATGGGAGGCATCACCATCCGCTGCTGGCGACCTGGCGGCCACGGTAAGCAGACCTTCCAACAAGCTTTGGGGAACTCCTGCAACCCCGTCTTTGCCCAGATCGCCGTCGAGAGACTAGGCCCGCAAAGGATGTATAGCTACTTGAGCGCCTTCGGCTTCGGGAGCCGGTTGGGAGTTGATTTCCCTGGGGAGGCGAGCGGGTTGTTGCCTGCTCCCAATCCCTCCGGCTGGGGGGAGACGGCCCGGTGGGCCACCATCGGTTTCGGCCAGGGGATTGCCGTCACTCCCCTGCAGCTCTTGACTGCAACGGCGGCCATCGCCAATGGGGGCTTGCTCATGCGGCCCCACTTGGTTCGCCACGTCCTAAACAGTCAGGGCGATGTAGTGGAAGAAAGGAAGCCGGAGCCTATTCGCCAGGTCATCTCCCCAGAGACAGCCGCCGAAGTCAATCGGCTGCTGCGGAGCGTCGTCGTCGATGGTTCGGGGAGAATGGCGGACATCCCCGGCTACCCCGTCGCCGGCAAGACGGGGACGGCGGAGGTTCCTTCACCCCGGGGAGGATACGGTTCGGAAAGAATCGCATCCTTTGTGGGGTACGCGCCCTATGATGAGCCCCGGCTGGCGGCCCTCGTGGTCCTTTATGAGGCGCAAAGCGAAATCCGCTATGGGAGCACCCTGGCCGCCCCGGTCTTTGCCCGGGCCGTTGGGGACATGCTCAAGTATCTAGGCGCCTCGCCCCGGGGGAATGCTGGGCGGGAGGCTGTAAAAGGTGCTCCATCGGCCAAACCGCGGCAGGAAGTGGCCATCATGGCGGGCGAATACAATGGTGAGGAAGTAGTTGTGCCTTCCCTGAAGGGGTTGACCTTGCGGGATGCCGTTGGGGTTCTAGGCAGTCTTGGCCTTGCCATAGATATTAAGGGAAGCGGGTTTGTGGTCAAACAAGAGCCAGCTCCAGGAACCGTTCTCTCCGGCAAGGGCGCGGTGACTGTTTGGTTGGAATAGGTTAGCCTGGTTTTTTTGCCAGGAACCAGGTAATGCTATATGTGGGTGATGATGTATGGCGATTTCTTTTCGAGAACTCCTCCGGGAGGTTCCTGGAGCCCGCCTCTTCGGCCCTGACGCCTTGGTTTCGGGGATAACTTACGATTCGCGCCAGGTTCAGGCGGGGGATGTGTTCGTCTGCATTAAAGGTGAACGTTTCGACGGCCACGACTTCATCCAGGATGCCCTGGATAGGGGCGCGGTTGGGATTGTTGGTCAGCGAAGCCTTCCCCCGGCTGTGCCGGGGGCTCTAGTTGAGGATAGTCGCCGGGCTCTAGGCCTGATCGCTGCCCGCTTTTTCGACTATCCCGGCGCCAAAATGGGGCTGATCGGCATCACCGGGACCAATGGCAAAACCACTACTAGCTATCTGCTGAAAAGCATCCTCGAAGAGGCAGGGTACAAGGTCGGTTTAGTCGGGACGATCCAGAACATGATCGGCAGGGACGTCCTCCCTGCAACGCGAACGACGCCAGAATCCCTGGACCTGCAACGGCTTTTGGCCAGGATGTATGACGATGGGGTCGAATGGGTGGTCATGGAAGTCTCCTCCCATGGAATTGAGCTCGGGCGCATCATTGGCTGCCCCTTTGACCTGGGGGTGCTAACCAACATCACCCAGGACCATTTGGATTTTCACGGCACTTTTGCCCAGTACTTGGCGACCAAGACTAGATTCTTCGCCCAGCTGGGGCGGGGGGTTGGGCCTGAGAAAAAGAGGTCTCCCGCCGCCATCATCAACGGCGATGATGAGCATGGACGACACATCGGCGAGATTCTCTCCGTCGATGTGGTCTCCTACGGGATCAATCTGCCGGCGATCCTCAGGGCTGAGGAGGTTAAAATCGATTCCCAGGGGCTATCCTTCGATTTGCGCTATCCTGGAGGGAAGATAGCCATCTCGTCTAGGTTGACGGGCCTCTTCAACGTTTACAACTCCCTTGCGGCCCTGGCCTGTGGCTGGCGGCTGGGCATCGAGCCCGAGGTGCTCAAGGCGGGTCTTGAGGGAGTACGGGGGGTGCCCGGTCGTTTTGAGACCGTCGACTTGGGGCAGGATTTTTCCGTCATCATCGACTACGCCCACACCCCCGACGGCTTGGAGAATGTGCTGCAAGCCGCCCGGGCCTTGACCCATGGTCGGATCATCCTCGTTTTTGGCTGCGGGGGCGATCGGGACAGAAGCAAGAGGCCCATCATGGGCGAGATAGCCGCCCGTTACGGGGATTTTGTCATCATTACTTCCGACAATCCCCGGGGGGAGGACCCAATGGCGATTTGTCGCCAGGTGGAGGAGGGGGTTCGCCGCGGCGGGGGCGAGTACCTCCTCGAGGTGGACCGCAGACTCGCCATCAAGCGGGGGATCGATCTGGCCCTGCCCGGCGATGTCGTGCTGATCGCCGGCAAAGGCCATGAGAATTATCAGATCTTTAAGGACCGGACCATCCACTTTGACGACCGGGAGGAAGCGGTTCGGGCATTGAGAGGAAGGAAGCGCGTTGGCAAGGCTTAGTATCGAAGATGTCCTTAAGGCCACGGGCGGGGAGCTCATCGGCGATCCCCCCTCCTCCTTGACGGGGGTGTCGATTGATTCCCGAAAGATAAAGCCAGGGGAGCTGTTCATCCCCCTCCGAGGTGAGCGAACCGATGGCCATGAATTCATCCCCCATGCTATGGAAAGGGGCGCCGGCGCCTCCCTGGTGGAGGAGGACCAGCTGGAGCGTTGGCAAGGGCTGGGCGGACCTTTAGTTGTGGTCAAGGATGCACTGATCGCCCTGCAGGAGCTGGCTGCCTATCGGCGGGAGAGCCTGCGGGCCCGGGTCATTGGCATCACGGGAAGCAATGGCAAGACGACAACGAAAGATATGTTGGCGGCCATTCTCAGCCGCATGGGGCCGACCCTCAAATCTCCCGGCAACTTCAACAACCAGATTGGCCTCCCCTTGACGCTGCTCGGGGCCGATGACCGGCACGATTATGTGGTGTTGGAGATGGGCATGCGGGGCTTGGGGGAGATCCGGGAGCTGACGAGCATTGCCCGCCCCTGTGCCGGCATTGTCACCAATGTGGGTCAGGTCCATCTTGAATTGTTGGGTTCCCTGGACAATGTTGCCCGGGCCAAGGGAGAGCTGATCGAGGCATTAGGGCCCGAGGGAATTGCTGTGCTGAATGCCGACGATGAGCGGGTTGCCGCCATGGGGGCAACTCATCGGGGGCGGACTGTTTTCTATGGCCTTGCTGGAGGAGACCTGCGGGCGAAGGAGATTAACGAAGGCCCCCGAACCCTCAGGTTTACACTGTATGGCCCTCTTCTTTCCCACGACGTGGAAGCTGCGATCCCCATGCCGGGGCGGCACAACGTCTACAACGCCTTGGCCGCCGCGGCCTGCGCCGCAGCTTTAGGAGCCGACTCGGCGGCCATCGCCGAAGGTCTAGGGGGCTTTGAGCCGACGGCGATGCGCTTGCAAATAGAGGAGCTTTCCTGCGGGGCAACTGTGCTCAATGATGCCTACAACGCAAGCCCGGCATCGATGCGGGCCGCCTTGGCAACGCTAGAGAACCTCGCCGAAGGTTTCAAGATCGCCGTCTTGGGGGATATGCTGGAGCTGGGTCCCGAGGCCGTCCAGCTCCATCGGGATGTGGGGCGGCTGGCCGCGGGCATTGTCGACTACCTGGTGGTAGTGGGCCCCTTGGGGGCCGAAATCGCCCAGGGAGCACGGATGGCCGGCCTCCCCGATGACCAGATCGCCGTTTGCCAGGATAACGGGGCCGCCTTGGCGGAGCTGACGGGTATTCTGAGGCCCGGAGCGACGGTCCTGGTCAAAGGCTCACGGGGGATGCGCCTTGAGGAGGTCGTGGCGGGACTACGGAAGGGGTTGGTCCCATGATGCGGGTGGCCTATGCAGCCGTAGCGGCCTTCGTGATTGCGTTGCTTTTAGGACCGGCCACCATTGGGTATCTGCGCCGGCTGAAGTTCGGCCAGACTGTAAGAAATGATGGGCCCCAGACCCACCTGAAAAAAAGCGGCGTGCCGACCATGGGCGGGGTGCTCATTATTTTCGCCTACTTCATCTCTACTTGGCTTTTTGCCCTGCCCGACCGGCGGGTTTCATACGCATTGTTAGTGGGCATCGCCTACGGGATTATCGGACTCTTAGATGATTTCATCATCGTTGTCGCCAAAAGGCCCTTGGGCCTTCGGGCCCGCTACAAGGCCGGCGCCCAGGTAATCATTGCCCTGCTCTTGGCCTTGTACGCGTTGACGGAGCCGGATCTAGGGCCGCAGTTGCTGGTGCCCTTTACCGGACAGTTCATTCAGCTGCCCCCGGGACTCTTCATCCCGCTGGTAGTGTGTGTGTTATTGGGGGCGGCCAACGGAGTCAACCTCACCGATGGCTTAGACGGGTTGGCCGCGGGATCGATGGTGGCCGCCGCGGCGGCTTACGGAGTGATCGCGGCTTCCTTAGGACAAACGGAACTGGCTGTCCTCGCCGGTGCGGTGACGGGCGCTTGCCTTGGTTTTTCCTGGTTCAACACCCATCCGGCCCAGGTGTTTATGGGGGATACCGGTTCGTTGAGTCTAGGCGGGGTGTTGGGGTCGTTGGCGGTCCTCACCCAGACAGAGCTCTTCTTGCCCCTAGTAGGGGGGATCTTCGTCATTGAGACCTTGTCGGTGATCATCCAAGTAGCCTATTTTCGTTTGACCAAAGGAAGGCGCATTTTCCGCATGAGCCCTTTGCATCACCACTTTGAACTCAAGGGTTGGGCTGAACCGAAGGTGGTGACCCGCTTTTGGATTTTGGCCCTGATGTTTGCCCTCCTGGGTTTGTTTGCTCTACCGGGGGCGAAAGTATTGGTTTTCCTACCAAGCTGAGGGAGGGAGCAGCCCGTGGCAGGGAAGAGGGGTACGCCCGACCTGGTCATTGTTCTGATAACTATTGTTCTCCTCGGCGTTGGCGTTGTGATGGTCTTCAGCGCCAGTTCGGTGGCCAGTCTGATGGAGCATAAGGACCCCTACTACTACCTGAAGCGCCAGCTCCTCTGGGCAGCTTTAGGTCTACTGGGCATGGGGATTCTGTCCCACTTGGACTATCGGCTCTATCGCCGCCTGGCTTTCCCGGGGATTGTCATCAGCTTGATCCTGCTGGGACTGGTGCTGGTGGTCGGACCGATCATCGGCGGCTCCCGGCGCTGGCTCCCCCTGGGGATTACCGGCTTTCAGCCATCGGAACTGGCCAAGCTTTGCCTCGTCATCTTCATCGCCGCCTATTGCGACCGGTGGCGGGGGAATCTGCGCCACTTTCTCACCGGCTTTTTGCCGCCGCTTTTGGTTGTCGGCCTCGTTGTGGGATTGATCATGCTCGAGCCGGACTTCGGCACCGGGGCCGTCGTCTTCATGAATGCGATGATCATGCTCTTTGGCGCCGGGGCTTCCCTCTGGCACATGCTGCTGGTGGCCCTGGGGGCCCTGCCTTGTTTGCTAGTCCTGATCATCAAGGCTCCTTACCGGTTGCGCCGTCTGCTGGCCTTCATCGATCCTTGGGCCGATCCGCTGGATTCTGGCTGGAATATCATCCAGTCGCTGCTGGCCATCGGTTCGGGGGGACTTTTTGGCCTCGGGCTTGGGCAGGGCCGGGAGAAATACTTGTACCTGCCTGAGGCCCACACCGACTTCATTTTCGCCATCCTCGGCGAGGAGCTGGGCTTTCTCGGGGCGGCAACGGTAGTGTTGCTCTTTTTCTTGTTTGCTTGGCGAGGCTTGAAGATAGCCTTGTCTTCGCCGGACTTTTTTGGCTGCATGCTGGCCCTGGGCATCACCAGCATGGTGGCCTTCCAGGCTTTGCTGAACATTGGGGTGGTTACGGGCTCCCTGCCCATCACGGGGATTACCCTGCCCTTCATTAGTTTCGGCGGATCATCCTTGACTATCACTTTGGCCGGGGTGGGGATTCTCCTCAACATTTCCCGGTGGAGGGCTTGATGTGCGACTACTCATCGCAGCCGGCGGCACCGGCGGACATATTTATCCCGGAATGACTATCGCCCAGGTCTGGCAAGCTCGCCATCCCGACGGCGAGGTTCTCTTTGTGGGAACGGCTAGGGGCTTGGAGAAGGACATCATCCCGCGGAGCGGCTGGCCGTTGAGGCTCATCCGGTCGGCCCCTTTGAGCAGAAGACCTTCCTGGAAGACCCTCAGGAGTCTGGGCTTGGCCGCGTTGGGCCTTGGCGACTCGATCAGGGTGCTGAGGGACTTTCGCCCCGACCTAGTCGTCGGCACCGGCGGATATGCGGCGGGGCCTGTCCTGGCGGCAGCCATCCTGCAAGGGCTGCCGACCCTCATCCAAGAACAAAACGCCTTCCCCGGTCTTACCAATCGGCTGCTGTCTCGCTTCGCCGGGGCGGTGGCCCTCGGCTACGCGGAAGCTGCCAAGCACCTTTCCCCTAGGGCCCGCATCTTTGTGACGGGCAACCCCGTAAGGCCGGAAATCGTGGCTAGGGAAAGGGATGAGGCCCTCCACCACCTGGGTCTGCAGGGCGACAAGACAGTTCTGTTAGTATTGGGGGCTAGCCAAGGGGCCCGGACCATCAACAACGCGATGATCCAGGTATTTTCTGCTTTCTTGCCCCGACGGGACTTATTAGTGATTCATCAAACGGGGAAAGACGACTACGAGCGGGTAAGGGGGGAGCTGGAGAAGCTCACGGCCGGGGGGCCCAAGGGTGACGGGACAGTCTATGGCAATATCTGGGTCCTTCCCTACATCCACGACATGCCGGAAGTCCTTGCCTGTACCGATCTGGTGGTTGCGCGGGCAGGAGCCATTTCCATTGCAGAGCTCACCGCGCGGGGACTACCGTGCATTCTCGTTCCCTTCCCCTTCGCCGCCGAGAATCACCAGGAGAAAAACGCCCGTGTACTGGAGCGGGAGGGGGCAGGGGTGGTCATCTTGGACCAAGAACTGACGGGTCCATCCCTCCTTGTGACTGTCGAGGAGCTGTTGGCGGACAAGGCCCGGCTCCAAAGGATGGCGGCCAACAGCCGCCGGCTAGGTCGGCCCAGGGCTGCCTGGGACATCGTTGACTTGTTGGATTCCCTGCTTTAGTAGCCTTGGTGGACAAGCAGGGGTGTAACCGACCTAGCCTAGGTGGCATAGGATAAGGTGTAGCTGCCCGAAACCCCGCAGGAAGAAAGGAAGTGAGACTTTGAAGCCCTATTCCAGCTTGCATTTCATCGGCATCGGCGGGGCGGGGATGAGCGGTCTTGCCCGTCTTTTTTTGAGCAGGGGCGCTTGTGTAACTGGATCCGATGTGGTGGAATCGGACCGCATTGTCGACTTGAGGCGACGGGGAGCGGCCATCAATATCGGCCATTCACCGGAAAACGTCGGGTCCCCCGATGTGGTGGTAGTCTCCTCAGCCATTGCCCAGGGGAATCCAGAGTTGCAGGCGGCCCACCACCGCTCGATACCAGTCCTTACCCGGGCGGAATTGCTGGGCCAATTGATGTCCGATTACTATGGCATTGCCGTCGCCGGCACCCATGGCAAGACGACGACCACCTCCATGGTGGGATTGATGCTCGCCGACTGCGGGGCCGATCCAACGGTGATCATTGGCGGCGAAGTCTTGGACATCGGCTCCAATGTGCGTCTGGGGGAGGGCAGATACTTCGTTGCCGAGGCCGATGAAAGTGATGGCTCCTTCCTCAAGCTAAAGCCCCAAATGGGTGTCATTACCAATATCGAGGCGGATCATCTGGAAAACTACGGGTCCCTCGAGGCCATCGTTGACGCTTTCGATCGCTTTCTCCAAGGACTCTCTTTCGCCGTCTTGGGGATCGATGACCCGCGGGTAGCGAGCCTGGCAACCAGGGCTAAACCGCCTGTTATGACCTATGGTCTGGGGGCGGGGGATATTCGGGCAACTGACGTCGATCTTCGCCCCCAAGGGGCGGCCTGCACCGTCCACTGCCGGGATGATCTCCTTGGGCGGCTCGAGCTGAAGATTCCCGGCCTACATAACATCAAGAATGCTTTGGCTGCGGTAGCGGTGGGCATTTCCCTGGGCTACCCTTTTGCCGCCATCAAGGATTCCCTCGCTAGGTTTTCGGGGGCTTGTCGCCGGTTTGAAGTTCTCGGGGATGTGGGCGGCATCCTGGTTGTGGATGATTATGCCCACCATCCAACGGAGATTAAGGCCGCCTTGGCGGCGGCGCAGACTTTAGGGAGGCGGGTTGTGGCCGTCTTCCAGCCCCATCGCTACACCCGCACCTACTATCTCGAGGAGGCATTGGCGCGGTCCTTCGACGATGCGGATGAGGTGATACTTACTGAGATCTATCCCGCCGGGGAGCAGGCTATCCCGGGGGTGTCGGGGGAGAGGCTGGCCCGCTTGGTTGAAAGGCGCCTTGGCCGGAGAGTACATTTTGTTCCCAAGCTGAGTGAAGTCCCGCCTCTCCTGGAAAAGCTCTGCGGGTCTGGGGACTTGGTCTTGACTATGGGAGCGGGGGATGTTCACCGGGTTGCCCGTGCCTATTTGGAAGGATTGCGGGCTACTGTAGTATCCATCGGAGGTGTGTGCCTTGGAAAGACTGGTCATCCGGGGAGGCGTTCCCCTCAAGGGCAGAATCCACGTTAGCGGCGCGAAGAATGCCGTCCTTAAGCTGATGTGTGCCTCCCTGCTCAGCCATGAGCCGTGCTGTATCCGCAATGTGCCCCGGATTAAGGATGTGGCGACCATGTGTGATGTGCTTCGCAGCCTTGGGGCCCGGGTCGATTGGCGGGGCAGCAGCCTGTGGATCGAAGTCCCTGATAAGTTGGATTATACCGCGCCCCATGAATTGATCAAAAGCATGCGGGCGTCAATCCAGGTAATGGGGCCCTTGTTGGTGAGGCTGGGCAAGGTGCGGGTGTCCCTGCCTGGAGGCTGTGCTATTGGCGATCGGCCCATCGACATGCACTTACGGGGGCTGCGGGCCCTGGGCGCCCGGGTGTGGGAGGATCAAGGATACATCTACGCCCAAGGGGAGCGTCTGCGGGGAGCGGAGATCCACCTTGACTATCCAAGTGTGGGAGCGACGGAGAACTTGATGATGGCCGCCGCTCTCGCCAAGGGCAAGACGACTATCCAGAATGCGGCCATGGAACCGGAAATCATCGAATCCCAGGAGTTCCTCAACAAGATGGGAGCCCGGATCCGGGGCGCGGGCACCAACAAGATTGAAATCGAGGGTGTGGAAGAGCTGGGGGGAGCCGATTACCAGGTCATCCCCGATCGGGTGGAAGCTGGCAGCTACATGCTAGCGGCGGCTATGACGGGAGGCGACTTGACCATTGAAGGCGCTGTGGCGGACCACTTGGGTGCGGTGATCCATAAGCTCCTGGAGGCGGGGGTGGAGCTAGAGTGCCTCGACCGGGAGACCATCCGGGTGCGGGGAACCGGCCTCATTCGCCCTTTCCATTTGCGCACGAGACCTTATCCCGGCTTCCCTACCGATCTGCAGCCCCAGTTTGTCGCCTTAGCCACCATCGCCCGGGGGATAAGCATCATCACCGAGGAGATTTACAATAATCGACTCAAGCATGTGGCCGAACTGCGCCGCATGGGAGCGGACATTGTCGTCGAGGGTCAAACGGCCATCATCCGGGGTGTGGGCCGCCTCTCCGGGGCGGTGGTGTCGGTGCCGGATCTGCGGGCGGGGGCGGCATTGGTCCTGGCGGGACTGGCAGCCGATGGGGAGACGGTGGTGGAGGATGTGGGCCATATTGACCGGGGTTACGAGGGGATCGAAGGGAAACTGGCGGCGGTGGGCGCTCAAATCCGTCGGGAAGGGATCGAGGAAAGGGCTTGTTAATTCTTTCATGAGGTGCCTGGTTATGATATAATCAGCGTAAGCATGGGTATCCCGCCCGTTGACTAGGGGTTGAAGCTATGCGCAGCGAAAACGACGATTCGCGAGGGTTTGCCCTGTCGGTAATAGGATTCTTGTTCGTAGTCGCGTTCGTTGCCTTCTTGTATTCGCCCTATTTCAACATCACCCAAGTCGAGATCCTTGGGGCCGAGGCGGTCGCGGAAGAAGAGGTTTTGTTGGCCATGGGCCTTGTGGGGCCGAAGAACATCTTTCGCTTCGATGCGGCCCGGGCCCAAGCGAGGTTGGAGGAAATACCGCGGGTGCGGTCCGTGGAAATTGCCCGCCGCCTCCCCGGCTCGGTTATCGTTGCCCTCGAAGAGCGGGAGCCAGTTGCGATCATCCCCTATACAGAAGCTTTTTACGTTATTGACGGCTCAGGCGTCGTATTGGGTCCAGCAGAATTGTTGGACTTGCCTGTGTTAAACGGTCAGATCCCCGTGGGACTCGTTCTGGGCGAGGTCGTCGCCTCTCGCTCTTTGCAGACGGGGGCCCGGGTGGCCGCCCTTTGTACTCCCGCCCTGCGGGATGAGATTTCGGAGATCAACGTCTTAGACTTGGAGGATATCCAGCTGGTTACTCGACGTGGAGTGCGAGTTCGTCTTGGACCAGGGGTGGACTTGCCCTTGAAGATTGAAGTCCTCGAATCCTTGTTCCACCGCTTGCCGTCGGGCCCGGCCTCCCTTGATCTAAGACTCCCCCATACGCCTGTACTGGAGAAAAGGCCGTAGAGGGCGCCTTGGCGCTCGGTGATGCCTTGCGGAGGAGGTGGCAAGGGTTCTGGCATGGGCCAGGGGATGGGCCTTTTCGCAAGTGGGTAGTTGTATCCAAGCCGCGAGTTTGTCGAGGGCAAGCAGCAAAGAGTGTCCTGAAGAAGGAGGACGTTTCCTATGTTTGAGTTCGACTCGGAAAACGGGCATTTTGCGAACATCAAAGTGGTTGGCGTAGGGGGTGGAGGCAGCAACGCGGTGAACAGGATGATCGATGCTCAACTGCGGGGCGTTGAGTTCATCGCCATGAACACCGATGCTCAAGCTTTGCTGCTGTCCAATGCCTCGCGCCGCATCCGGCTGGGCGAGAAGCTGACTAAAGGCCTCGGGGCAGGATCTAACCCCGAAATTGGTATGAAGGCGGCCGAAGAGAGCAAGGAAGATATCAGGGAGGCCCTCGAGGGGGCAGACATGGTTTTCATCACCGCCGGCATGGGAGGCGGTACGGGGACTGGGGGCACGCCTGTTGTGGCCCAAGTCGCCAAGGAACTGTCCTGCCTCACGGTAGGGGTGGTCACCAAGCCCTTCAGCTTTGAAGGCCGACGGCGACAGCAGCAGGCTGAACAAGGGATCGAGAACCTACGGGATAAGGTGGATACCCTCATCATCATCCCCAACGATCGCCTCCTGCAGGTGGTGGACAAGCGCACCTCCATCCTGGAGGCTTTTGCCATCGCCGACGATGTACTGCGGCAGGGCGTACAAGGCATCTCCGATTTGATCACCGTTCCTGGACTGATTAATCTTGATTTTGCCGATGTACGGACCATCATGACCGATGCCGGTTCAGCGTTGATGGGAATTGGACGGGCCTCCGGGGAAGAACGGGCCGTCAAAGCTGCCCGGGCTGCGATCTCCAGCCCCTTGCTGGAGGCGAGCATCGAAGGGGCCAAGGGCATTCTCCTGAACATTACGGGAAGCTCCTCGCTGGGGCTCTATGAGGTAAATGAAGCGGCCGAGATCATCGGTGAAGCCGCCGATTCGGAGGCTAACATCATCTTCGGTGCGATCATCGATGAAACACTGGGTGATGAGGTGCGGGTCACGGTCATTGCCACCGGCTTCGACTCTCCCAAAAAGGGTCTCGGACTTGAATCCCTGGAGATCAAGCCCTTTGTCAGTGATGAGCTAGATATACCGGCCTTTCTGCGCCGGCGCTGATCATTCCAGCTGCTTAATCTCCTTGCGGAGCTTCTTCAGGATTTTCTTCTCCAGGCGGGAGATGTATGACTGCGATATTCCCAGAAGGTCGGCTACCTCCTTCTGGGTTTTTTCTTTGACAAACCGCTCCTGAATGATCTTCTTCTCCCTGTCGGTCAACCGCTCGATGGCCCGCTCGAGGATGGCCCGGTCCGTTTGCTCCTCGATGTATTTGAGCACATCGCTTTCGGTCCCCAATACATCGGACAAGAGAAGTTCGTTGCCGTCCCAATCGGTATTCAACGGTTCATCGAAAGATATCTCCGCCCTCGTCTTGCTGCTTCGCCGCAGATACATGAGGATTTCATTTTCAATGCAGCGGGAGGCGTAGGTGGCCAGTTTGATCTTCTTGCCCGGATCGAAGGTGTTGACCGCTTTGATGAGGCCGATAGTCCCGATGGAGACTAAGTCCTCGATGGAAACCCCTGTGTTATCGAACTTGCGGGCGATGTAGACTACCAAGCGCAGATTCCTCTCGATCAGGGTCCCCTTGACGCTCCGATCTCCCGCCTCAAGGCGGCCAATCAAGGCGGCTTCCTCTTCCGGGGACAGCGGGGGAGGAAGTACTTCGCTGGAACCTACGTAGTAGATCCCCCGGGACATAATGCCGATGCGTTGGAGCAGGCGAATTACAAAAAGCTGGACCGATAGTCCAAGTCGTGCTTTGAAGGGTATCATCCACCGTCCTCCTCCTGTCATATTTGCGGGCTATGACACTTGGCCGATCCCCAGCTGGCCCCTTGTTTGAGGAGGGCCCTGTGGATCACTTCCGGGTGAATCAATGCCCGGTAGGAGCCTTCCGGACATAGTCGGTTGTGGTAAAGACCGATGATTACCCCTTGGCCTAAAGGGATGCAGCTTTGGCCTACCATCACCCCCGCCTCATCGCAGCGAAGTCCGATCAACATCCCCTCCCTTTTCCCGATGGACGCGTAGGGGATGACCCGCAGGCGCGTCGACCAGGGGTGGGGGATCTGATCGATGCTGTCCAACTCTCCCCCCTCGAGGCGTCTTGCCGCTTCAAACACTGCCTGGGGGAGGAAAGAGGTCAAAGCCGACTCCTCAACGATAATCACGGGGGCCCGGGAGATGGGATCCCGCAAGTGATTGCCTGAATCCACCAGGGCAGTAATGGATAGTTCCGTGTCATTGAAGCGAATGGACAGGGGAATCTGGTAAAAATGATACCAGATTTGTTTTTGGATGAGACCCCAGCCGAGTTCGGCGATGATGAGGAGGACTCCCACGGACGTGATCGCGCCAAGGAAAACGTTAGGCTTGTGGGGCGAGCCGAACAGGTTGGCAATCAAGGTGCCTGCCCCCCCAGCGGTGCAAAAAATGAAATAGAAGTAGGCGGCGACGGTCAAAAGGCGCGTTGGTGGCAGGGGATAGAAGGCTGCGCCGAGCATCAACAAAGAGGCCAGGAACATGGTCAGTGGAGAACGCCAAAGGCCGTATAGGGGCAAGATGCGATAAAAGGCCAGCCGCTCCACGAGGAAGTACAAGGCGCCGATGCCGGCACCCCAAAAAAGCCGCTTGCGGTGGACGGGTATTTTCATCACTTCCCTGGTAGCCCAGAGAAGGAGCAGATCAAAGAACCAATTGGCCATCGCCATGGCGAGCAATTGGTCAAGGTAGATTATGTAGGCCATGCGCATCCCCCCCAACTACCCTTCGAACTATTAATTAAGAAAGCTCTAGTCAATTTCCTCCTATGATTGGGAGCAGTATAACCTATCAATTTCGGGGCAATAATGAGAACGTAAACGACGGGTATTGGGGGGAGCGAGGGTATGAACAAGGTAGAAATTTGCGGGGTAAACACCTCCAAACTTCCTGTCCTGGGCAACGCTAAGATGCAGGAACTGCTGGCGAAGGTGCGGGAGGGGGACCTTAAGGCCCGCGAGGAGTTGGTCCAGGGCAATCTGCGCCTTGTTCTCAGTGTGATTCAGCGCTTCAACAATCGCGGCGAGTGTGTTGACGACCTGTTCCAGGTCGGCTGTATCGGCCTGATGAAAGCCATCGACAACTTTGACCTCAGTCAAAACGTGAAGTTCTCGACCTACGCGGTACCAATGATAATTGGGGAGATCCGCCGCTACTTGCGGGACAACAACCCCATCAGGGTGAGTCGCTCCTTGCGGGATATCGCCTACAAAGCCCTTCAGGTGCGGGACAGCCTCGTCAACAAGTATGCCAAAGAGCCCACCATCAGCGAGATTGCCGCCGAGCTGAAGCTGCCCCGGGAAGAAGTAGTCTTCGCCCTCGATGCCATTCAGGACCCGGTCTCCTTGTTCGAACCAATTTATCACGATGGGGGCGATCCCATCTTCGTGATGGATCAGATTAGCGACGATAAGAATCAAGATGGCAGCTGGATCGAAGGGATTTCCATCAAGGAGGGCTTGGGGCGTCTTAACGAGCGGGAGAAGATGATTTTGACGAAACGGTTCTTCGAGGGTCGCACCCAAATGGAGGTGGCCGAGGAGATCGGCATCTCCCAGGCCCAGGTCTCGCGCCTGGAAAAAGCGGCTCTCAGGCACCTGCGCAAACAGATGAGCGGCTAGGAGGGAATAGATGTGGGACGAGATGCTTTTCGCACGCGTCTTCTAGTCAGTGCAGCTATCATCGGGATGATGTTTACTGGATTTGCGGGCCTATGGGGCTATCTTTACTTCGGCGGTGCATCTCCCCGGGCCTATTCACCAGAGAATCTACTCCGCCTGCATGTCCTCGCGAATAGCAACTCCCCCGAAGACCAGCGGGTTAAACTTGAGGTGCGGGATGCTGTCCTGAGGGAAACAGGGCGGTTGTTCAATGGTGTTGCCACCGTCGAGGAAGCCAAGGCTATCTTGGAAGAAAACCTCGACCATCTAGAAAAGACCGCGCGTTTGACTTTGGCCAAAGCAGGCCACGGCCATCAGACGGTGACTGCCGAGCTTGGGACCTTCACCTTTCCACCCCGCAGATATGGTCGACTGTCTTTGGCGGCCGGCGAGTACCAGTCCTTGCAGGTGATTATTGGCCAGGGACAGGGCCAGAATTGGTGGTGCGTTCTCTTTCCTCCCCTCTGCTTGTTGGACGAAGGGGTAGAGGTCGAGCTGCAGCCCCAAGGCGAACAAGTCACCCACGAGTGGCGTTGGAAAACCTGGGAGCAAGTAGGCCCCATCTTAGCTCCTTGGGGGCAAAAGCTCCTTGCGGTCAGCCGCCAAGGTCTGTCAAGCCTGCTCCTCGGAATCTCCCCCCGGTTCAGCCGGCGCTAGGCCTTCCTCGTTAGGTGACGGAACGTACCAGCACCCTCCCACATAAATATGAATGAGGGGGTGGGGGGATGCTGGTTAAGGCTTCTGAGTTGCGCCTCCTGGATGTGATCAATATCAGCGATGGCAGACGCCTAGGAAATGTCATCGACATGGAGATCGACCTGGACACAGGAGAAATCAGAGCCATCATTCTCCCTGGCCCGGGACGGTTCCTCTGGTTCTTCAATCGGGGAAGCGATCTGGCCATTCCCTGGTCGGCCATCGTGAAGATCGGTGTTGACGTGATATTGGTGAATACGAAAGATAATCTCGGATAGGCCCCTCTGGGTGGACGATCCCTGGCTTTTTCTATATAATTAAGGTAAAACATTCCCGCGAAGGAGCAACAAATGCGCTGTCCATTTTGCCAGGCCTTAGGCAGCAGGGTAATCGATTCCCGTTCAACGGAGGACGCCAAGTGCATCCGCCGGCGCCGGGAGTGCAGTGCCTGCGGTGCCCGCTTCACCACCTATGAACGCTGGGAAGAGACGCCCTTGATGGTCGTCAAGCGGGATGGCCGCCGGGAGAGTTTTTCCCGTTCCAAGATTCTAGCTGGAGTCTTGAAGGCCCTGGAGAAGCGGCCGGTGCCCTTGGAAGAGGTAGAGAAGATGGTCGATGAAGTGGAACGGGAGCTGCGCAGTAGGCCGGAGCGGGAGGTCACTAGCGTCGCTATCGGCGAGATGGTGATGGAGCGGCTCCGGGAGATGGATGAGGTGGCTTACGTGCGCTTTGCCTCCGTCTATCGGCAGTTCAAAGACATCAACCGCTTCATCGAGGAACTCGAGAAACTCCTTCCCCCGAGGGGATAGGTTAATGTATAAAGTGAAGCAGATAAAGGGTTTGACCTATCTTGCTCCCCCCGGCTGGCGGGGAGTCCTTTGTGCCTTTACCACCCGGCTAGGGGGTGTGAGCCAAGGCCCCTTCGCGACCCTTAATCTGGGCCGAAGCTGCGGGGATGACGGGGCAGCAGTAGACGAAAACTGGCGGCTGGTCCTGGGGGGTCTAGGATTAGAAGGGCTGCCCCGGGCTGCGGCCTGGCAAGTTCATGGGACAAAAGTGGCGAGGATCGAGGACATACCAGGGGATTACCATCTTTATCGGGATACAGACGCCCTGATCACCGACAGAAGGGGAATAGTCCTTAGCACCCTGTATGCCGATTGTGTGCCCCTGGTTTTTTATGATCCCCGGAATAAAGCTATCGGCATGGCCCATGCCGGTTGGCGGGGAACCAGGGCCCATATCGGTCCGGTCACCCTGGCGGCGATGGAGCAGGCATTTGGCACAAGGCCTGAGGATTGTCTGGTGGGCATTGGCCCTTCCATCGGTCCTTGCTGCTATTCCGTTGGGCCCGAGGTCGGGGATGAGTTTGCGCCATTGGGCGCAGTTCAGTCCCGGGAGGGGAAGCTCTTCGTGGACTTGCCCCGGGCCAATCAACTCCTTCTGCTCCAGGAAGGGGTTCGTCCCGAGAACATCCAACTGGCCGGAATATGCACCTCTTGCCGCCAAGATCTATTCTTCTCCCACCGGGGATCTGGCGGGATCACCGGCCGGATGGCTTCGATTATGGTCCTCCTTTGAGCAAAGGTTTTTGCCATTGTGAAGGCGAATACCCTTGAGAGGAAGGTGATGGCATGTCTGAACCGCGAGGTCTTTTCAAGAGATTGGCGCCCTCGCGCCGGCTGCGGGAAATCGGGGGCGTATTAGTGATCGCCGGCGCCGTCTTTGGGTGGCTCAGCATCCGTTCCGACGCCACCGGCCAGGCGGGCCGCTACCTCGGCAGTTTTTTGCGCCACACCTTCGGACAAGGGGCAGACGTCCCCCTCCTCGTTCTTTTCTGGTGGGGCTGGCAGCAGCTGCTGCCCAAGGACAAGGCTAAACGCATGTGGACTAGGGTGCTAGGGATGATTTCCCTCACCTGGGTTTTTCTGACAGTGCTGCACTTGCGTCTGGAGTCAATCGCTCTGCTCGAATCCCTCTCCCCCCAAGAGCTTTTCTGGATGGGTCGCCAAGGGATGGGCGGCGGTTTGCTGGGGGCTTTGGGGTGTGTGCTGCTGTTTCATTTTTTCGGTCGCCAGGGAGCCAGGGTCTTTCTCGCCCTCGCAGCTTTTTTAGGTCTTGTGTTGGTCACCGATACATCGCCAAGTCAGCTAATCTTGAAGCTTGCGTCCGGATTGCGCAAGATAGGCGGATGGGCCCTTCGGATCCTAAAAAGGCCGCGGCGGAAACAGCAAAGCGCGCCGGCGCCCCGGCCTAAGCCGGCTCCGGCGGAGATTGAGCATGCAGAGGATGAAAAACCCGATCCGCCCCAACCAGCTCCGCGCAAGGGGGAATCTAAGCCTCCCGTGCGGACGGAAGGCCCCGTGCCGCCCCTTGAACTCTTGGATGATTATGGGGGATCGCGCAAAGCCCGGCGGGGACAGAAAAACGCGGAGCAGAGCGATCTGTTGGAGAGGACCCTCGAGAGCTTCGGCGTGTCCGCGAAAGTGGTCCAGGTTTGCCAAGGTCCGGTGATCACCCGTTATGAAGTTGAGCCGCCGCCAGGGATCAAAGTTAGCCGCATCGTCAGCCTCGCCGATGATATTGCCCTGTCCCTGGCGGCCGTTGGGGTCCGGATTGAAGCCCCCGTCCCCGGGAAGTCCGTAGTGGGCATCGAGGTGCCCAACAAAGAGCGAAGCACCGTCTATCTGAAAGAGGTCTTGCAATCACCGGCTTTTCTCGATAGCCCATCGAAGGTGACTATCGCCCTGGGCAAGGACATCGCCGGCAACCCGGTGGTAACCAGTATGGAGAAGCTCCCCCACCTCTTGATCGCCGGGGCGACGGGGTCAGGCAAGAGCGTATGTCTCAACAGCATCATCGCCAGCCTACTCTTCAAGGCGGGCCCCGATGAAGTCAAGCTCCTCATGATTGACCCCAAGCGAGTCGAGCTGGCCGTCTACGAGGGCATCCCCCATCTTTTCTGTCCCGTGGTGACATCGCCCAAGAAGGCGGCCACGGCCCTGCGATGGATGGTGGGCGAAATGGAGAACCGCTACAAGCTCTTTGCTGCCGCGGGGGTGCGCAACATCGAGACCTACAACCAGCTGACCGACGAAGAGCCCCTGCCCTTGATGGTGGTCATCATCGATGAGCTGGCGGACTTGATGCTCGTGGCTGCGGGGGAAGTGGAGGAGGCAGTCTGCCGCTTGGCCCAAATGGCTAGGGCGGCGGGGATTTACCTGATCATCGCCACCCAGCGCCCTTCGGTGGATGTAATCACCGGACTCATCAAGGCTAATATTCCATCACGGATTGCCTTCGCTGTCTCGTCCCAGGTGGACTCCCGCACCATCCTCGATATGGTGGGGGCGGAACGTCTCCTCGGCAAAGGGGACATGCTCTTTTATCCGGTGGGCATGAGCAAGCCGCTGCGGGTGCAAGGCGCTTTTATCTCCGATAAGGATGTGGAGAAACTGATCGCGTGGTGGAAGGGACGGGCCGAGCCGGAGTACATTCCCGATGTCCTGGAAGAGGACGAGGCAGCCCGCAGCCAAGCGGCCATGGACGATGAGCTGTTCCCCGATGCGGTGCGTTTAGTGGTTGAGATCGGGCAGGCTTCGGTGTCGATGCTCCAGCGTCGTTTCCGGATCGGCTATACGAGGGCGGCGCGGCTGGTGGACATGATGGAGCTGCGGGGAGTGGTTGGTGGTTACCAAGGCAGCAAACCTAGGGAAGTCCTGATCAGTCAGGAGGAAGCAGAAGAACTGCTGGCAGAAGAAGAGGAGACTGTGGGTTAGGCCAAAGGGGGGAGTCTTGTGCGGGAGTTGGGGGAGTATCTACGGAATGAGCGGATAAGGAGAGGCTACTCCCTAAAGGATATCCAGGAACAGACCAAGATCCGCATGCGTTATCTTGAAGCTATCGAGAACGGTGAATTCCAGCATATTGCCGCCGAAGTGTATGTCAAGGGTTTTCTGCGCAGTTACGCCGAGGCCATTGGCCTTAACGGCTGGGATGTGGTTGCCCGTTACCAAGGGTTGAAGGCCGAGCAGGAGGCTGAAATCGAGGAAGAAAAGCCCCGACGCGCCCCCCGTCGTCGGACTCGTCGTCGATCCCTGCGGCCAGCTTTCTTCTTGCTGCTTCTAGTCGGCGGGCTGATCTATCTTTTTGGCTTCCGGTCCGAACCGGGCGTCCAGGAGGTCCTCCCGGAAGAGCCGGTTCCTCCGGCCGAAGAGATCGTTGTCGATGAACCAATCCCCGAGGCGGTGACCGTCGATGAGCCGGAGCCAGTGATGGAAATGGAGCTGCCGTCTTTGCCGGAGGTGACGGTGGAGGAGTCCTTTTCCTTCAGTCCGGTGGAGATTCCCGCGGAAGACCCGCTAATCGAAGCTGTTTTGCCGGAGGAGCCTGAACTGCCGGACGAACCCCCCGTGGAGGAGCCGCCCCGTGCCTCTTTTGTGCTGGAGGTAGTCGTCGAGGAGACATGCTGGTTTGAGGTGCACGCCGATGGAGAGCGCATCGTTTACCGCAACTTAGAAGCAGGCGAGGAGGCCCGGTGGGAGGCAGAGCATGGTCTTTGGGTGCGAATAGGCAATCCAGTCGGTGTTAAGGCCTTCTTCAACGGCGAACCGGTGAGTCTTCCTACCAGGACCGTGGCTACCCTCCAGTACGGTGAGGGCGGCCGGAAGGAAGCTGCGGAATGACGAAAAGAGCGAGGATGCTGATTTTAGTCCTGATCGGTGGGGCAGCCATGCTGCTTGTGGCGGGCAGCGGCTGGTACACCGATCTTCTCTGGTTTCATGCCCTAGGCTATGGAGGGGTGTTTTGGCGAAGCATCCTGTACCAGGCGGGAGTGCGCCTGGCCGTAGGCTTAGCCTTCGCCTTATTCATGTTTGCCAACTTATCCTTCGCCCGCGGAGAAATGGAGCAGGCCCTTGGCCGCCTGGGAGAGCGGGTGCCCCCCTTTGTCACCTCCCGTTCCATCACTAGTCTGTTCGTGTTGATAAGCGTGATCTTGGGCTTTTTGTATTCTACGGCCCTGGGACAGAATTGGGAGGCGGTGATGGGCTTTCTCAATGCCCAGGCCTTTAATCGGACCGACCCCCTTTATGGCCGGGATATCGGTTACTTTGTTTTCAAGCTGCCTTTTTATCGCTTACTGAACGGGGCTGCGATGGGGATCGTGGCGGAAACGCTCCTGGTCGTCTTGGTGATCTATGTGCTGTCCCGCTCCATCAGCTTTGCCGGCAGGCGTTTTCAGGCTGCAGGGGGCGCTAAGTATCACCTCACAGCTTTGGCCGTTGGCATCCTCCTCCTTAAGGCCTGGGACTATCGGCTCCAGCTCGATGAGCTCGTCTATTCCCCGCGGGGAGGGTTCTTCGGGGCCGGCTACGCGGATGTACATGCTCTGGGGCCGGGCCTTAAGATCCTGCTCATCCTTTCTCTTCTGGCTGCGGCCTTGTTGGTCGTAAACCTTTTTCGCCCTGGGATGCGGGGGTTTGTCATCACCCTGGTCGGTTTGGCCGCAGCTTCCCTGATCCTGGGCGACATTTATCCGGGAATGGTTCAGCGTTACGTAGTCGAGCCTAACGAACTGGAGCGGGAGCGCCCGTTTATCGAGCACCACATCCAGGCGACTTTGGCCGCCTACGGTCTAGCTGATGTGGACGAGAGGGAGTACCCGGGGGATGCAGACCTTGATTGGGGGCTTTTGCAAGGGTCGAGAGCGACGTTAGATAGCATCCGGCTGTGGGATTGGCGGGCTTTGGCCCAAACCTACAGCCAACTCCAGGAGATGCGCTTGTACTACAAGTTTCCCGATGTAGATGTGGATCGCTACATGGTGGACGGCAAGTACCGCCAAGTAATGTTGGCCGCACGGGAGATCGAGATTGAAAGGCAGCCTGTCAAGACCTGGGTCAACACCCATCTGCAGTACACCCACGGCTATGGCGTCGTCATGTCCCCTGTCAATGAGGCGACGGACGAGGGGCTTCCCAACTTCTTCATCAGCGATATCCCCCCAAGAACGCGGCATCAGGAGCTCACCATCACTCGCCCGGAGATCTACTACGGGGAGCGGACAGATCAGTACGTCATCGTCAACACTAGACTCCCCGAGTTTGACTATCCCTTAGGTGAGGAAAATGCCCTCACCCGCTACGAGGGCAGGGGAGGAATACAGCTCACCAGTTTCCTCCGCCGGGCGGCCTTTGCTTTGCGTTTTGGCACGGCTAAGATTCTCCTTTCCCGGGATATCACCAGGGACAGCCGCCTCATGTTTCGTCGCACCGTCAACGAGCGCGTCCGGGCAATTGCCCCCTTCCTGCGCTACGATCCGGATCCTTATATTGTCCTCGACGAAGGCCGGCTCTTTTGGGTGATGGATGCCTATACCGTTACGGACCGCTATCCCTATTCCCAGCCCTATCGGGGATGGGGCAACTACGTTCGCGGTTCGGTCAAGGTCATCGTTGATGCTTATCATGGGACCGTGGATTTTTACATCATCGACGATGAGGATCCCCTAATTAGAATGTACAGCCAGGTATATCCCGGGCTGTTCAAACCTATCGAGGCGATGCCCAAGGGGCTGCGCGAGCACCTGCGCTACCCAGAGGAGCTTTTCCGACTGCAGACGAGGGTCTATGCCCTCTATCACATGCGCAGCCCGACCGTCTTCTACAACCGGGAGGACTTGTGGGAGCCGGCCCGGGAAGTGGCTTGGGGCCGGGAGCAGGAGATGAGTCCCTATTACGTCATCATGGGGCTGGAAGGGGACGCGGAGGAGTTCGTCCTGATGCTGCCCTTCACCCCGGCCCGGCGAAACAACATGGTGGCCTGGATGGCCGCCCGCTGCGACGGGGAAAAGTATGGCCAAATCCTGGTGTACCGCTTCCCCAAACAGGCTCTGACTTATGGCCCGGCCCAGATCGAGGCCCGCATCGACCAGGATACCTTCATTTCCCAGCAGCTCACCTTGTGGAGCCAGACGGGCTCCCAAGCAGTCAGGGGGAATCTCCTGGTCATCCCCATTAGAGGATCCTTGCTGTATGTAGAACCGTTATACTTACAGGCGGAGCAAAGTCAACTGCCTGAGCTGAAGATGGTTATCGTCGCCTACAAGAACCGCATTACCATGCAGCCTACCTTCCAAGCCGCCTTGGAGGAGATATTCGGCAGACCCCGGGAGGCAGTTCCCCAAGAGCCGCGGGAGCTGCCAAGCCAGGATGGGCTAATCCGTCAAGCGGTGGAGTACTATAAGGAGGCGCGGCGGCAGCTCGAGGAGGGCGATTGGGTGGCCTATGGGGAGTACATGGCTAGACTACAGGCGGTGATGGAGCAGCTAGAGGGTCTGATCGAGTAAAGACAACTTTTCCCCATTCTTCCCTCGCTTGGGTTATATAGCCCCTCCTTCCCTCATATATTTTCGAGGAAGGAGGTCGATGGAAGTGGCAAGGTTTAGAGGCGGCGAGAAAAATGGTCCTGGTCTGCTTTTCATTCTGGTTGTGCTGGTCGTAGTGGCAGTATTGGGGGCCAAGTACTTCGGGTTTGCGCCGGGAGGCAGACAGGTCCGACCCGTCCCTCCGCAGGATGCCGGGGAGAAGGCGGCCCCCGAACCTGCTCTTCCGGTAGTCGTCATCTATCACTCCCACACCACCGAGAACTACTCTCCGGGGGACTCCCACACCAGGGGTGAACCAGGGCAAATCGTGGAGGTGGGCGCGGAACTAGGCCGAGCTTTGGAGGCTAAGGGCATCAAGGCCATTCACATCACGGAAATCCACGATTACCCCAAGTACAGCGAATCATATACCAATTCTCTGAAGAGCTTGCGCCAGGTCTTGGACACAGGGGTTGTGGTTGGAGCAGTCCTGGATATTCACCGCGATGGTCTTCCCCCTCGGCCCCCGGGTTACACGACGGTAAAGGTCAACGATGCGGAAGCAGCTACCATCCTCTTTGTCGTGGGGGATGAGGATAATCCCTACATGGAGCAGAATCTGGCCTTTGCTGAAGCGCTGCGGGATTTGATGGAGGATATGTACCCGGGGCTGTCAAGGGGAATCAAGGTTCAGCACGCAATGCTCAACGGCTCAGCCCATCCCCAGTCCGCGACGGTCTTTATTGGCGACTACCGCGGCAATACCATCGCCGAGGCCAAGTATGCGGCGGCCCTGCTAGCCGATATCGTAGCTGCCTACATCAGGGGAATTGCCGGGGTGCCCGCGAACGGAATGTAGTTATGAAAACTGCCCGCCCCGGCCATATTATTAAGGGAGATTATGCCTGCGGGATCGAGGAAGGATGACTTTGGGGATACTAAGGAGCAGCCGGCAGATCCATCTTATGGGGATTGGGGGGTCAGGGATGAGCTCTCTGGCCCAAGTGCTTTTGCAAATGGGGAAAAGGGTGACTGGCTGCGATCTGCGTCTCAGCGAAGCCGCCCGGCAGTTGATGGGATTGGGGGCCCTAGTTGAGCTCGGCCATAGTCCGGAGCACTTAGAGGGGGTCGATTTGGTCATTTATTCCACCGCCGTCGACCCCCGAAGCGAAGAGCTGGAAAGGGCTAGAGCCGCGGGCATTCCCGTCCTGCACCGCTCCCAAGCCTTAGCTGAGCTCATGAACGAAAGGACAGGCATCGCAGTGGCCGGAGCCCATGGCAAGACCACCGTCACGGCCATGTTGGCCTTAGTCTTGGAGTGGTCCGGCCTCGATCCGACGATCTTAGTCGGAGGCGAACTTCCGGAGCTGCGGGGGGGAGCCAAGTACGGGCAGGGCCGCTTCTTAGTTGCCGAGGCCGATGAGAGCGACGGCTCTTTACTCCGCTACCGGCCCCACATCGCCTTGATCACCAGCGTCGAGCCCGATCACCTGGAGTTTTATGGCGGCTCTTGGGACCGGCTCAAAGAGACCTATGCCCGGTTTGTGGACAACATCCATCCGGACGGCGTCTTAGTCTTGCGGGTGGATGAGGAAGGAACCCGGGAGCTCCTACAGAGGGCGGGAAGGAGAAAGGTCATCACCTATGGACTAGACCCCTCCGCCCAGTACACATGCCGGGACGTGAAGCTTCGCCCCGGGGAGGCATCATGCCTTGTCCTGAAGGAAAAGGAGCCCCTAGGGACTTTGCAGCTCCGAGTGCCCGGCAGGCATAATCTTATCAATGCCTTGGGGGTCCTTGGCGCTGCCGCCGAGTGCGGCGTTAGCTTTGCTGAGGCCGCTCGGCACCTTGCCAACTTCCGGGGCGTGGGCCGGCGGTTCGAGCCCATCGCCCAAGTGGGGGATATCCTGGTCTTTGACGACTATGCCCATCACCCCACAGAAATCGCAGCCACCTTGCAGGCCGCCCGGGAAGGCTGGGGGCGACGGATCGTGGCTGTCTTTCAGCCCCATCGCTACAGCCGGGCCCGTTTTTTTTGGGATGAGTTTGGACCTGCCCTCAAAGAAGCCGATGTAATCGTCCTTGTGCCCATCTATTCGCCCCTTTCGGAAAAACCATGCCCGCAGGTGACTGCCGAGGAATTAGCCCGCCACATTCAAGGCCAGACGGGCAAAGAAGTCCTTTATTTCCACCTTGAGGAGGCGGCGACCGGACTTGTCCCCCATCTGCGGCCTGGGGACCTGGTCATCACTCTGGGGGCGGGGGATGTCAGGCGGGCGGGGGTGGAACTGGCCGCGCTGCTCAGGGAGGGAAGCGATGCAAGTTGAGTCCACCCTCGGGCCCGACGAACTTGCCGTCTTGCGGGACTTGTGCCAAGGCACTTACGATGCCCCCGCCTGGTTTCAACTCCGGCAGCGAGCTGAACTGTTGGCCTTGCGCAAAGGCTTCGAATCCCTTTGGTGCTTAGAGCACCTGCCTGATCTGCGCTTGTATCCCCACCAGGAAAAGGCCGTCTTTGCCGTCTTGCGGGACATGCGGGGGAGGGCCATCCTGGCCGATGAAGTAGGCCTGGGGAAGACCATCGAAGCTTTGGCAATCCTGATGGAGTATTGGCTGCGGGGCCTTGTCCGCCGGGCCCTTATCCTGACGCCGGCTTCCCTCGTCAGCCAATGGCGGGGAGAAATAACGAGCAAGTTTAAGCTGCCGGTCGTTGAGGCCAGGAGCACCCAGCACTGGCACCAAGGTCCCCTGGTCTTAGCCTCCCTCGACACGGCCAAGAGGCCCCAGCACGCCGAAGTAATCGGACAGGTCCTCTGGGATCTGGTAATTGTGGATGAGGCCCATCATCTGAAGAATAAGGCGACAATCAATTACCGCTTCGTCGACGGGCTCAAGAAAAAGTACCTGCTCCTCCTGACGGCAACTCCCCTGCAAAATGATCTCGGCGAACTTCATAATCTAGTGACTTTGCTGCGGCCAGGGCAGCTGGCCACCTACAGCGAGTTTCGGCGCACCTTCACCTTCGATCGCCGCTCCCCCCGGAACTTGCCGGAGCTTCGCCGCCTATTGAGGGAGGTGATGGTGCGCACCAGCCGGAAGGCCGCGATGCTCCCCCTCACTAATCGGCGGATAATGACCAAGATGGTCCCCTTGACCCCGGAGGAGCGGGAATTTTACGAGAAGGCCCTACGCGAGCTTCGCCGGCTTTATCGGGAAAACCCTGACCGCCCCCAGAATCTATTATTCCTCGTCCTCATCCTCCGGGAGATATGCAGCAGCCCTTGGGCTGCGGGACGGACCTTGCAGCTCATGGCCAGTCGCGGCAAGGTATCCGAGGACATGGGGCGGGCTTTTCGGGATCTGGCAAGTCTAGCGGCCGGGGTAAGCCGCTATGGGAAGATCGAAGCTTTGTTGGACTTTCTAACCGAGCACGGGGATGAGAAGGTCTTGATCTTTACTTCCTTCCGGCAGACCCAGGCCTTGATCGCGGCGGCCTTAAAGGAACAGGACATAGCCCACTGTCTCTTCCATGGAACCATGGATCAGACCGAAAAGGATGAGGCGGTATTTGCTTTTGCGGAAGGCTGCCGGGTCATGGTCAGCACGGAAGCGGGCGGTGAAGGTCGGAACCTGCAGTTTTGCCGTCTCCTCGTCAACTTCGATCTGCCATGGAACCCGATGCGCCTTGCCCAGCGCCTTGGCCGGATCGATCGGTTGGGACAGACCCGGCCGATAGTCGGCCTAAACCTAGTTGCCCAAGAAAGCATCGAGGAACACGTCCTATTTCTCCTCGACAAGAAACTGCAAATGTTCACCAAGGTGATGGGGGAAATTGACCCGTTGCTTGGGGAGTGGAGCGGTGAGAGCATGGAGTACCGGTTGGGGAGGCTCTTTTTGTCCTTGGAAGGAGAGGCCCTGGATGGAGAAGTCGCCCGCATGGGCGATGAGCTGGTCCGTTCATGCTTTGATGCAGGGCAAGTGGCGAGCCTGAACCGGCTGCTCCTCGATGAGGAGGAGGAAGGATGAGGTTAGATGAAGAGGAGCTTTGCGCCTTTGTACGGGATTTTCTTGCCCTCAGCGGCACTCCCTGCCGCAAGGAGGACGGAGTCTATTCCATCCAAGGGGATTATCCCCTGCTCGATGGAGCGGGGCAGCTGTCATTCACCTTCTCCCGGGAGAAGTCAGCGCCCGACTTGGACCATCTGACTTATGGCCATCCTTTGGTTGACCGGATGCTCGCCTTGGCGTCTAGGCGGGGTCGAACAACCAGCCTGATCTTTCCCGTGAAGGAGCAGTTCCCCCCATTCCAAGGCCCCTGGCGGCCCGTTCCGAGGGCCTTGATCTACCAGAGCGAGTTCCTCTTCAACTTTCGCATCGTTTACCTGGGACATGAACGGGTTGAAGAGGTTGTGACCATCTGGCTCGACTCTTACACCGAACAGAGGCTGCCCCCTTTGGATCTCAGCTTGGGGGCAGGCTTCCGCCCCCCGCGAACCTGTCGGGTCCGCTCCAAGGCGGACAGTCTCTCTGAACTGGAAAACCTGGCCTACCAGCCCGTGCGTCTGTTCCGCCGGGCTTTAGTCTATCTACAGGAGGAGATCGATTCTAGGCGGGCGGAGCTGGAAAGCCTAGCTCGCTCCAAGCTCGCCCGGGATGTGGAGCGATTGACTGGTTACTACGAATCCCTGGCTCAGGAAGAATTCCAATCTCTGCGGAGCCTCTTTCGCAAGTTGGCCGTCGCCAATGTGCGCTGCGACCTGGCCCGCACCGATGACACCCGGAGGCTATATGGGCGCAGGGCTTTGGCCCTCAGGGCGCAGATCCGATCGGCTCAGGAAGAATATGAGGAAAGGTTAGCTCTGCTGCGGGAGGAACACGGACGGCGGCTCCAAGAGCTTTGGGGGCAGACGGCCGTCGATGTAGAGGTTTCCTTGGTCAGCGGGGCCCACCTGTGGGTGCCTCGCTGGGAGGTTGAGCTGTGGCGGGGAGGGGAGTGCATCCCAGGCCACTACGACCCGTTGCGAAACAAATGGCTTGAGCCCCTTTGCACCCGGTGTGAAGGGGAAATCACCGCCATTGACCGGGAGGCCATCCTATGTGAGGGGTGTGCCGGGGAAGGGGTTGCCCCCACCAATGACGAACTTCTTCCCGGATAACCTGGTTGGGGAGAGGTGCGTTATGAACGTGGAGGGCTTTCTCCAAGAGATTACTTCCCGGCGGGACTACCGGGGGCAGGTGAGACATGTGCATTATCTCCCCCCGAGCCCTCCTCGGTACGGCTCCTTGGAGCGGCCCCTGCCGGACCCGCTCGCAAGAGCCCTCGAACGCTTCGGCATCGAAGGCCTTTACAGCCATCAAGTCCAGGCCATCAACTTGGCCCGGCGGGATCGCCATGTGGTGGTGGCTACCGGGACCGCCTCGGGCAAGACCCTGTGCTACAATCTGCCGGTAATGGAGTCTTTGCTGGAGGAAGGGGCCACCGCGCTTTATCTGTTCCCCACCAAGGCTCTAGCCCAGGACCAGCTGCAGGGCCTCTTGCGCTGGCAAGGGAAGGGCCTGCCCGTGAACTGCGGCACGTACGACGGGGATACGCCCCGAAACAGTCGCAGCCGCCTGCGGGAGGAGGGCAATTTGATCCTGACCAACCCCGACATGCTCCACGGGGGGATCATGCCCCACCATCCCACCTGGACCCGTTTTTTTAGCGGTTTACGATATGTAGTGATCGATGAAATCCACGTTTACCGGGGCATTTTCGGCTCTCACATGGCAAATGTGCTCCGCCGCCTCGATAGGATCCTGGCTTACTACGGCGCCTCACCGGTTTATATCTGCTGTTCGGCGACCATCGCCAATCCCCTGGAGCTGGCCGAAGAGCTGACGGGGAAGGAGATGGCCCTAGTCGACGATGACGGCTCCGCTAGGGGAGGCAAGTGGTTTGTCTTGTGGAACCCGCCCCGGATTGAGGAGACAGGCCTGCGACGGAGCAGCAATTTCGAAGCGAAAAACCTCATGGTGCAGCTGATTAAAGAACGGCACCAGGTGATTGGCTTTACCCGGACCCGGGTGCAGGCGGAGCTTTTGTATCGTTACGTTCGGGAGGAGCTGACGAAGGAGAGTCCTTCCTTGGCCAAGATGGTCCGCGCCTATCGCGGGGGCTATTTGCCCAGCGAACGGAGGAGTATTGAAGAACTCCTCTTTAAGGGTGAGCTGTTGGGTGTAGCCAGCACCAACGCGTTGGAGCTGGGGATCGACATCGGCAGCCTCGATGCCGCCCTGCTCGTTGGCTTTCCGGGCAGCATCGCCAGCGTCTGGCAGCAGGCGGGCCGAGCCGGACGGGGCACGGAGGATTCCCTGGCCGTCTTGATCGCCAACGACCTGCCCATCGATCAATTCCTGATAGAAAACCCCTCTTACTTTTTCGGCCGGTCGCCGGAAAACGCGGTCATCGACAAGAACAATCCCTACATCGTCCTGGGCCATCTGCGGGCGGCAGCCTATGAATTGCCCATCAAGATCGATGAGGAGCTGCAGTTTGGCCCCTCGGCCCCTGCTCTTTTGGACATCCTCGCGGAAGATCGACAGCTGCTCTTGTCGGGTGAAAAATGGTATTGGCGAGGCAGGACCTATCCGGCCGATGACTTTAGTCTACGCAATATCTCCGATGCGACTTACACCATCATCCAGGTGAAGGATGAAGGTCCCGAGGTCATCGGCAGCATGGATGAGCTCAGCGCCTTTACCCAGCTCCATGAGGAGGCAGTCTACATCCACGACGGGGAAGTCTACGTGGTGGAAAAACTTGACGTCGACCAGCGGGTCGCTTATGTTCGCATGGCGGCGGTCGACTACTACACTCAGGCAGTGACGGAGCGGAAGGTGCAAGTCCTCCATCTTGACCAACAGCGGACGTGGGAACAGAGCACCCTTTGCTACGGTGAGGTGGGGGTTAGCTTTCTCACGTACATGTTTAAGAAGATCAAGTTCAACAGCCGGGAAAACATCGGCTATGGCAAGGTCCACTTGCCCCTGGTCACCCTCGAGACTACGGGCTGCTGGTTGATTCCGCCCCAGGAGGTCCTTAGGAAGGTCCAGGAGTACGGCCGCAGTCCCATGGAGGGCCTCTTGGGAGTGGCCAATGTGATGGGGGAGGTGGCAACCCTTCTGCTGATGTGCGACGGGTCGGACATTTCCACCATCGTTGATGCTACGAACACCGGCCTGCCCAGCATCTTCCTCGTCGATCGCTATCCTGGGGGGATTGGACTTGCCCAGAAGGCTTATCAACTCATGGAGGACCTGCTCAAAGCCTCCCTCGACATCATCAAAGGCTGTCCCTGTGAGGATGGCTGTCCTTCGTGCGTTGGGGCTCCCCTGCCGCCGGCCCAGCTGGATACCGACAGCAGGGGGCGGATACCTGATAAGGAGGCGGCACTAGTCATCCTCCACCGCCTGCTGGGCATGGAAGACTATGTGCCTAAGGCTCCCGCCCCTCGGGGGGAAACGGTCCGGGAGCGTCCGCCGGCGCCTCCCCTGTCGGCGATGGTTGAGCGGGGAATTCGCAAACAGCTAAAGCGCTGGGAGGACGCTTCCAATAGATGAGGGCTCCCCCGCGCAGGCTGACTAGGACTTTGGGGCTGAAGCGCAGGCTCTCTTCCTCAAGTCGGATCGGTCTATCCCCGTCCTCGCCCAGGTCGCCAAAGTGTCTCTCAAGGTCCCTGAGCCGCCTCTCCAGATCCGACCTGGCCCTTTGGGCCCAGGTTTTGGCCTCTTCCCTCAGGTATTGCTTCACGAACTCACAGCCGTGCCAATAGGCCCGGCGGAAGGAGAGCCGCCTTTTTTCCCTGGGCTCCGGCACTCCGGGATGGCAATCAAGGTCCTCCCCGAGCATCCCCACTGCGCGTCCATCGACCATGTCGACGACCACCGGGAGAATCTCTTCCCGGGACTCCCGCGCCTGATAGGACAAGTGAAAAAGCCATAGGAAATGGGGCCGGAAGGGTCCTTCGGCTGAGCTGGGGATGTGGCAGCAAGTGATGAATCCGTTGATCGTACTGAGGAGCCGCTCGAGGCTTTGGCTCTTAGGGGCAAGCAGCAAGGCCTCAGGGCTGGCCAGGGCGGTATCAAGGTCCCAGGTCAGAAGGACCCGGGGCGACTCTCTCCAGGCCAAGGCCTCAGCCAGCTCCGCCGATAGCTCAACTTCCAGGGCTTTTTCTCTCCCTTGCCAGCCAAGGCCCCGGCTAGCCAAGTACTGTTGCAGAAAGTATTCGATGTTTGCATCCATCGTCATCGTCCTTTAAATGAGAGAGATCAGTGGGTCCTGCCGCTTCTTTGACATTAGCTCCCCGGCTAAGTTGTCGAGTCTTGTCCGCAGCTCTGCACCATCGCGCGCGGTTAGGAAAATCTGGGCCAGGCTGGTCTCGAAGGTGCTGTCGGCTGCCCCCAAGATAGCATCGAGCTCACCCACCACCATTTCAAACATGCCGATCTTTTCGTGGAGCAGGTATAAGATATGTTCCTCGATGGTATTGAGGGTGACTAGGTTAAAGATGTTTACATTTCTTCTTTGACCAAGCCGATGAACCCGGCCGATCCGTTGTTCAAGGCGCATCGGATTCCACGGGAGGTCAAAGTTGACCACATTGCGGCAGAACTGGAAATTGAGCCCTTCTCCGCCACATTCGGTGCTGACCAGGACGTCCGCCTGCTCTTGGAATTGCCGCCTGATCCATTCCTTTTTGCCGGGGGAAAGGCTGCCGTCGAACCCGACGGTGAGGAACCCGGCCCTCTCCAGGTGGTAGCGGAGGTATTCCTGGGTGGCCCGGTATTCGGTGAAGATGATGACTTTTTCCCCGAGATTCTTGACTAATTCCTCTAAAACGAGGAGCTTGGCTCCCTTGTCGATGGTTGCCGCCAGCTCCAGCAAAGGCCGGACATGGGAGCCTCGAGACTCGTGCATCTTCGCCAGAGTATAATAAGCTGCATGGGCGCTCGAGCACACTTCTCGCTGCAAGGTGATGAGGGGCAGGGGGTTGCCGCCGCTAGCCAGACAGCGATGGTATTCCCTTTGAACGAATTCCTGCACCCCATCGTAGAGGAGCTTTTCCTCCGGCAGCAGCTCGATAATCTGGTTGTTCACCACCCGTTTCGGCAGATGAATCCCTTGAGCTCCCCGGCGGTTCCGGATCATGGTTTGCTGCAGGAGGCCATGGAGGTCCTCCACGTTCTTTGGCGTGCGACGATCTTCCATGAACAGCTCCCGAAAGGCTCGGTAAGTTCCCAGTAGCCCCGGCTCTAACAAGTTGATCAGATTGTAGAGCTCCTTCAAATCGTTTTGAACAGGTGTTGCCGTCAGCAGCAGGCAAAACTTCTTCTTGATGCTATTGACCAAGTGCCAGTTCTGGGTGCGGTCATTTTTCAGCTTATGGGCCTCATCGACGATCACCATGTCGTACTCTTGACTGAGTATTATCTCCCGGTGGGGAGAGCGTTTGGCCGTGTCCAATGAGGCGATGAGGATCGGCGCCCGCTCCCAGTCCTTGTCGCTCCTTTGCAGCCAGGGTGTGATCAAGAACTTCTCTCGCAGTTCGCTGTACCACTGATAGCAAAGGGAGCTAGGGGTCAGGATCAGGGCTTTGCGGACCATGCCGCGGAGGAGGTATTCTTTGAGGATCATCCCCGCCTCAATGGTCTTCCCGAGTCCCACTTCATCGGCCAAGATGGCCCGCCCGTGCATCTTGTGTACCACGGTTTTCAGGGTATTTAGCTGATGGGGGTAGGGGATCACCCCGACTTTCCGCCAGTGTTCGCCCAAGTTGCGGGGACAATGGAGGTCCTGCCCTCCCTGGGCATTGATTACATGGCCCAGCCAGGCCAGTTTGAAGTCGGTCCAGCTTCCCCATCTGCCTTGGCGAATGGCGGTGATGACGTCCCTGATGGCATCTCGCGAGAACTTGACCGCAAGCATGTCATCGATCACTTCTTCTTCGGTGAAGTCCTCCTGGGGAGGGCCTGCGGGAGGTGCATCCCAGTTGAAAGTCATGATGGGCACTGTGATCGGAAAAGTCTTGAGGGGTATATCCATAGAGGTCTCCTTTAGCAAAGGTTAAACCTACTTCAGTTTCCCCCGGCTAGGTGTAGTTATTGCTGGAGGTTCTTGGGGAGGGCTTCCGGAAGAGGTATTGACATAGATTTCCCAGGGGTGTATGATGCAGGTGACACTTAAACAATTGTTGAATTATTTATTAGTTACTAGCTCGGCGTAGAGGGGGCGAAGCTATGGAGACTTGTGTTGCTGGGCCAAGCTGCGGATGCAGCCATGGATGCGGCCACGAGCACGGAACAAATCGCGGCAAAGAGACTCTGGGGGCACTCATTCTTTTTGCCATTGGGATGGTAAGCCGCGGTACGGGGCATGGACCGTGGATGGTCTTGCTGCTAGCTGCTTATCTAGCTGCAGGCTGGAGGGTCCTTCTTAGCGCAGGCCACAACATCTTGGACGGTCGACTCTTTGATGAAAACTTTCTGATGAGCATCGCCTCCCTTGGAGCAATTGCCATCGGTGAGATACCGGAAGCGGTGGGTGTAATGGTGTTGTTTTCCCTCGGGGAACTGCTCCAGGACAAGGCTGTAGAGCGGTCCCGGGGGGCCATCCAAGCCCTCCTCGCAATTCGTCCTGACTATGCTAGGGTCGATCGGGGGGGAGACTGGCGGGAAGTGAGTCCCGAGGAGGTTGTTCCCGGAGAGAGGATACTGGTCCGTCCGGGAGAGCGGGTGCCTTTGGACGGCCGCGTGATCGAAGGAGAGACCCTCATGGATACATCGGCCCTGACCGGTGAATCCATGCCTCGGTCCCTAGGCGTGGGTGAGAAAGCCTTGGCCGGGATGGTGAACACCAGGGGAGTGGTCGTCATCGAAGTTGAACACCCCTACAGTGAATCGTCGGTTGCCCGGATTTTGAGGCTGGTGGAAGAGGCTGGGGAGCGGAAAGCCCATACGGAACGATTTATAACCACCTTTAGTCGCTACTACACCCCGGCGGTAGTAGCCTTGGCGGCCGCTTTAGCTATCCTGCCGCCCCTACTTGTTCCCGGGCAAGTCTTTTCCGACTGGGTCCATCGCGCCTTGGTTCTGCTAGTCATCTCCTGTCCTTGCGCCCTGGTTATCTCCATCCCCTTAGGTTACTTTGCCGGGATTGGCGGCGCCTCCCGACGGGGGATACTAGTCAAGGGTGCCAACTACCTGGAAGCACTGGCTAAGGTCGATACGGTGGTCTTTGACAAGACGGGGACCCTCACCCATGGTGCCTTCCGTGTGGTCGAGATCGAGCCGGAAGAAGACTTCTCCGAAGATGAGGTCTTGCGTCTGGCCGTTCACGCCGGAGCCTACTCCGACCACCCGGTATCCCTTTCCATCCGGGAAGCCTATCAAGGCGGCCCGATTGACCATGATGCCATCACTGAAAGCGAGGAGCTGCGGGGAATGGGGATGCGGGCTCTGGTCAGAGGTGAAAGGGTGCTCGCCGGCAACGATCGTCTCCTCCATCATGAGAATATCGAGCATGACGTTTGTGCAACTGATGGAACGGTGGTCAATGTGGCCAAGGGAGGAGTCCTTACCGGTCGCATTCGCCTAGCTGACCAAGTCAAAGAGGAGGCTTCCGTCGCCATCAAAAGGCTCCAGCGGGTCGGCGTCAAGAAGACGGTAATGCTGACGGGGGACGTGGACCATGTTGCAAGCCAGGTTGCCGATGAAGTTGGCATCGATGAGTTTCAGGCCAATCTCCTGCCGGAGGAGAAAGTCCGCGCCCTGGAGATGGTCATGGAGCGGAGCGGCAAGGTTGCCTTCGCGGGGGATGGGATCAACGATGCACCGGCCTTAATCAGGGCCGATGTGGGCATCGCCATGGGCGGGCTTGGATCTGATGCAGCCATTGAAGCGGCCGACGTTGTCATCATGGATGACAATCCAGCCCGGATAGCCGATGCTATCGAAATCGCCAAGAGAACCCGGCGAATTGTCCTGCAAAACATCATTTTTGCCTTAGGGGTGAAGGCCCTAGTCTTGATGCTCGGTTCCATAGGCGCGGCGACGATGTGGAGTGCAGTCTTCGCCGACGTAGGTGTAGCCCTCATTGCTGTTCTCAACTCAACTAGAGCTTATGGTCGCTGGGGCTCCCTGAAAGCCAAGTCACGAGCACTCCCTGCATAATAGCGAGATTCTCATCCAGGAGTCTGATAGCAGCAGGTCCCTTGTGGACGTTTATGTAGGCTTGTCAAAAAAGACCCGGCACAAAGCTGCAACGGCGAAGAAAAAGGGCGCGTTGCTCGGTGCCGGGTCAAGCCCTAAATGTGGTGATCCTTTGAGTTTTGAGTTCAAGGTGCAGTGCTTGCCTGGTCCAACGGAGCGGGGAAAACAACCGTGTTGCGGGTAATCTCAGGCATCGTGCCCGTCACCGAAGGTGCCATCTGGTGGTTTGCAGAGAACATCACAACGGCGCCTGCCTTCCACCGGGCCGAAATGGGCATCGCTCATATCATGCAAGATCGGGGAATTCTGGCCACCTTGTCGGTGGAAGAGAATCTGATCCTTGGTGCCTATACTAAACGTACTAAGGACAAACGGGAGGAGCTGATGGCGAAGGTCTATGAGATCTTCCCCATTCTCAAGGAACGGGCCAAGCTACCGGCGGGAACCCTCAGCGGCGGTCAACAACAGATGCTAGCTATTGGCCGGGCTTTGATGATGGAGCCTCAACTATTAATTCTCGATGAGCCTTCCTTAGGTCTGGCTCCCATCATTGTCGATGAGATCTTCCGTATCCTAGCTGCTTTGAAAGAACAGGGCGCTTCGATGCTAATTATCGAACAGAATCTAGTCAAGGCCCTCCAAGTTGCTGATCGGGGCTACGTGCTGGAAACAGGGAGAATTGTTCTCCAGGGGTCCAGTCACGATATCTTAGTGGATCCCGAGGTAAAAAGGGCTTACCTTGGCATTGCCTGAGCCTATGGTGGCC
>JAAYLV010000073.1 GCA_012521755.1 Bacillota bacterium
CCTTGCTTGTCCTTTAGTTGACACTTAGGGTTGGATCTGTTAAGATGCAATTGACATAATCTATATTGCTTTGAAAGTGCATCTAGGGTTCCGCCCAGTTGGGGTCCGCGACCGAGTGATGCAGGCGCCTGTGGAGGGCGCTACACCCTAGAGGGATAAAAACCCTGGCGGGCAGGTTTCATTGGCATGAACGGTGAATCCTGCCCGCTTCTTGTTTAATTGCAAGGGAAGGTGTGACATTCCATCGTCGGAGAAAGAATTATATAGAGGCAAGGCCATGCAGAGGAGGGGTCTACATGCTGAGGGAAGAGATTATTCGCACCAAGGCTTGGCGTCAGCTGGGGCTCAAGGATGAGGAGTATGAGCGGATTGTTTCGTTGCTTGGGCGGGATCCTACATGGACGGAGCTGGGGATGTTCTCTGTCTTATGGTCAGAACACTGCTCCTACAAGCATTCTCGCCCCCTCTTGAAGAAGCTGCCTACAGAGGGGGAGCATGTTCTCGTTGGCCCCGGGGAGAATGCTGGGGTGGTCGATGTGGGGGCGGATACCGCGATCGCCTTTCGGATCGAGTCCCACAACCATCCGGTGTTCGTCGACCCTTACGAAGGGGCGGCTACGGGCGTTGGCGGGATGCTCCGGGATATCATGTCCATGGGAGCCCGTCCGGCAGCCTTGCTCGGTTCGGTGCGTTTTGGACCCCTCGAGGAGTCACGGGCCCGCTGGCACTTTACCGAAGCGGTGGCCGGCATGTCCGACTACGGGAATACGGTGGAGGTGCCTACAGTAGGCGGTGAGGTCTATTTCGCCCCTACATTCAGCAACAATCCCCTGTGTAATGTCATGTGCCTGGGATTCTTGCCGAAGGAGCGGCTGACGAAGGGAGTGGCGACAGGGAAGGGGAACCCCATTTTCCTGGTGGGAGCGACCACAGGTCGGGACGGCATCCACGGTGCCACCTTCGCCTCCACTGACCTTGCCGATGAGACGGAACTGACTTCGATGCAAGTTGGCGATCCCGTTACCGCCAAACGACTCATAGAAGCCTGTCTCGAGTTAGTCGCCAGCGGCGATGTGGTAGGCATCCAGGACATGGGTGCCGCGGGGATCACCTCCTCTTGTGCGGAAACGGCCGCCCGGGCGGGAAGCGGCGTGGAAATCGACGTGGCACTAGTACCAGTCAGGGAAGAGAACATGACCCCCTATGAGATAATGCTCTCGGAATCCCAGGAACGGATGCTGGTCATTGCCCGGCGAGGAGCCGAGGAAAACGTAAGGCGGATTTGCCGCAAATGGGATGTCCTTTGCGCCCAGATTGGTCAAGTGACTGACGACGGCTTTCTCCGGGTTAAAGAAAAGGGAGTGGTGGTTGCCGAAGTCCCTGCCCGGGCCCTAACAGAAGAGGCTCCCACCTACACTCCCCCGGCCAAAGAGCCTGCTTATCTGCAAGAGGTTCGTTCCTGGCGGCAGGCGGAGCTGCCCCTCCCCGAGGATTACCTCGCTGTCCTCACCCAGCTTCTGGATAGCCCCAATATTGCCAGCAAAGACTGGATCTACCAGCAGTTTGATTATGAAGCCCAGGGCAACACCCTCGTTGGCCCCGGCGGTGATGCCGCGGTGCTGAAGGTGCCGGGAACGGACAAGCTGATCGCCGTCAGTGTCGATGGGAACAGCCTCCATTGCCACTTAGATCCTTATCAAGGGGCTGCCGGTTCGGTGGCGGAGGCGGCCCGGAATGTGGTTTGCGTCGGTGGTCGCCCGTTGGGACTCACCAATGGATTAAACTTCGGCAGTCCCGAGAATCCAGAGAGCTATTGGCAACTTAGCCGGGCCATCGAAGGTATTGCCGCAGCCAGCCGGGCTTTGAGCATCCCGGTGACCGGTGGGAATGTCAGCTTGTACAATGAGACTAGCGGGGAGTCCATTTATCCCACGCCGATCATCGGCGTTGTTGGCTTGATCGAAGGCGATTCTTACTGCCGGATGGGGTGGCGGCAGGCTGGAGATATCATCTTGCTCCTGGGCAAAACCCGGGAGGAACTAAGTGGAAGCGAATATTTGTCGGCGGTCCATGGGGTGGTGGCTGGAGAGCTGCCTCAGCTGGATTTGGAAGCGGAGAGGCGCCTGCAGACTATGCTACTCGCGGCCCACAAGGAAAACCTGTTAGCTTCGGCCCATGACTTGAGTCATGGGGGGCTGGCTATTGCGCTGGTGGAATGCTGCCTAAGCGGCGGGATGGGAGCCCAGATCGAATTGCCGGCGGACGATATCAGATTGGATGCGGTCCTCTTTGGCGAAACCCCTTCCCGTGTCGTCGTCAGCTGCAGTCCCCAGCGGGCAAGCAGGCTCCAAGACTTGGCCAAGGCCCACGGGGTGCCGTGTGTTGTTCTCGGCAAGGTTGGAGAACAGGAACTGGTTATTCGCCAAGAAGAGCGGGAGATCATCGATATGTCCTTGAAGCGGGCCCGGGATATTTATAGTCAGGCTATCTCTAGGCGCCTTCAGATAGCTTAAGGGGGTCAGAGAATGCATGGAGTGCACATAGATAAGCCCCGGGAGGAATGCGGGGTGTTTGGGATCTACAGCACCGATCCTGCGCTGCAGGCTGCCCATCTTACCTATCTGGGGCTATACGCACTGCAGCATCGCGGGCAAGAAAGCTGTGGGATCGCGGTGAGCGACGGCGAAAGGATTCGTTTGTATAAGGGCATGGGGTTGGTATCGGAAGTCTTCGGCGGAGAACAGCTCCGTGACTTGCCTGGTCCTTGCGCTGTCGGCCATGTTCGCTACTCGACCAGCGCCGCTGAACGCATGGTGATCAATGCCCAACCCCTGTTGGTCGAATGCTCCTACGGGCGGCTGGCTTTGGCCCATAACGGGGCTCTGACCAATGCCAATAGTCTGCGTCGGGAATTGATGGATCAGGGCTCTGCCTTCCAGACGACTACCGACAGTGAAGTGATCATCAACCTCATTGCCCGCCATGGACAAGTTCCCCTGGAAGAAGCCCTGAAACGGACCTATGCTCGCCTGCGCGGGGCCTTTGCCGTTGTGGGTATGACCCCAAAGGGCATGTTCGGTTGGCGGGACCCGTCAGGGATGCGCCCCCTGGCCATGGGCCGACTTGGGTCAGATACTTATCTGTTGGCCTCTGAAACCTGCGCTTTGAGCAACCTGAGCGCAGAAGACATCCGAGAGATCCGGCCGGGGGAGATGGTGATCATCACTGAAGATGGTCCTAGGTCCTACCAATTGGCCGAAGAACACACTCAAGCCTTTTGCGTCTTTGAATACATCTATTTTGCCCGGCCCGACAGCGTCCTTCAAGACCGCAACGTGCACCTGGTCCGCAAAGCTATCGGGCGTCAATTGGCCATCGAACAGCCTGCCCAGGCTGACCTGGTCATCGCCGCTCCCGACTCGGGTACATCGGCTGCCCTAGGGTTTGCCGAGCAAAGTGGGATTCCCTTTGAAATCGGCCTGGTCAAGAATCGTTATGTGGGACGGACCTTTATTCAACCGGAAAGATCCCTCAGGCACCTGGGGGTGAAAATCAAGTTTAATCCCATCGAAGCCATCTTACGGGGGAAACGGGTGATCATCATCGATGACTCCATCGTCCGGGGAACGACTAGCGTGAAGACGGTGGAGCTGTTGCGCGAAGCGGGAGCTGCCGAAATCATGATGTACATCGCCTCGCCTCCCTACATCCACCCTTGTTATTACGGGATCGACACCCCTTCTCCGCAGGAGCTGCTTGCCAACAACAAGACCGTAGAGGAGATCCGGCGATTCATCGGGGCTGACAAGCTTGCCTATCTGACTATGGATGGATTGATGGAGGCGGTTGGCCTGCCGGCCGACAAGTTGTGCACCGCTTGTTTCACTGGGAGCTACCCCCACCCTAGAGAAGACAATGATCGTCCAGCGGGAGGTTGAATCATGATGAAAGAGCCGGAAGGAATGACTTATCGCCGGGCAGGAGTAGATATTGAAGCCGGTTATGAAACGGTTCGCCGCATTCGGGGCCATGTCCAGTCCACTTTTCGTCGAGAAGTCCTCATGGACATAGGCAGTTTTGGGGGATTTTTCGCCTTGAGGGAGTTTCGGGAGCCAGTGTTGGTCGCCGGCACCGACGGAGTAGGCACTAAACTGATGATCGCTTTCATGATGGATGTGCACGATACGGTGGGCATTGACTTGGTAGCCTACTGCGTCAACGACATCATCTGCCATGGCGCTGAACCTTTATTCTTCCTCGATTACTTGGCCGTGGGAAAGCTAGATCCAAGGAAGGCAGAGCTCATCGTCAAGGGCGTTGCGGCCGGCTGTCGGATGGCAGGATGCGCCCTCATTGGTGGTGAGACCGCGGAAATGCCGGGGTTTTATCCGCCGGACCATTATGACTTGGCCGGTTTCGCCGTAGGTGTGGTGGAGAAAGAAAAGATCATCGATGGCAGCCGCATCGAGGCTGGGGATGTGATCGTGGGCATCCGGTCCACGGGGCTGCAAAGCAGCGGTTATTCCCTAACTCGAAAGGTCGTCGCCGATGCGAACCTGTCCCTCGACATGTATGTGCCTGAATTTGGACGCACCCTTGGGGAAGAGCTCCTAGAACCGACTGGAATCTATGCCAAGCCCATCCTGACGTTGGCCAAAGAGTTCTCATTGCACGGCATCGCCAACATCAGCGGGGGAGGGATGCCGGAGAACATCCCCCGGGTCCTCGGCCAGGACTTACAGGCCCTCATCCGCACCGAAAGTTGGGAGCCCCACGCCATCTTCCCCTTCCTCCAGCATCACGGCGGAATCGCCATGGATGAGATGTACAAGACCTACAACATGGGCATCGGCATGGCTTTGATTGTCCCCTCCGACCAGGCCGATGGAGTAGTCGCCGCCCTGCGTGCCATGGAGGAAGAGGCCTATATTATCGGTGAGGTAGTCCCGGGGGAGAGGGGAGTGGAGCTGGTATGAGGCGGCTCAGGATGGCTGTGCTAGTCTCCGGGCGAGGCAGCAATCTCCAGGCCATCATCGACGGCATCGAGGCAGGGAAAATCAACGGGGAAATCGTCGCGGTCATCAGCGACAAGAAAAGAGCCTATGCCTTGAAACGGGCCGAGGGAGCCGGCATTCAAACCATTGTCATTGAGGAGGACTCCCGGGAGGCTTTTCAACGGGCCCTCTTGGACTGTCTGAGTGCTGTAGATCCTGACCTTATTCTCTTGGCCGGGTTCATGCGTTTGTTATCCCCTGCCATCATCCAGTCCTTTCCTGGTCGCATCATGAATATCCATCCTTCACTGCTGCCCAGCTTCCCGGGGGTTCAGGCCCAACGCCAAGCCCTTGAATATGGGGTGAAGGTGACGGGTTGCACAGTGCACTTCGTCGATGAGGGAATGGACACGGGCCCCATCATTCTCCAGGAGGCAGTACCGGTCCTTGAGGAAGATGATGTGGACAGCCTGTCGGCGAGGATCCTTGAGGTGGAGCATCGCACTTACGTCAAAGCTATTCAACTATTTGCCCAAGGCAGACTGGAAATAGAAGGCCGCCGCGTTCGCATTCTGCCCCCGGCGCCTGTCAAGGAGGAGATTGTGTGATTAAGGTGCGCACGGCGCTGATTAGCGTCTACGACAAAGAAGGATTGGAAGACTTTGCGAGAGGTCTTGCCGAGTTGGGGATCCGCATCCTATCGACTGGCGGCACCTACTCCAGGTTAGTGGATGCTAACATTCCAGTCACAAGCGTGTCGGAGGTGACGGGTTTTCCCGAGATCTTAAGGGGCAGGGTGAAAAGCCTCCACCCAAAGATCCACGGGGGCATCCTGGCTTGTCGCGAGACTCCTCAGGACATGGAGGATTTGGCTCGCCATGGCATCGACCCCATCGATCTGGTGGTGGTGAATCTTTATCCCTTCGAGGCCACCGTCAGTCGGCCGGATGTGACCATGGATGAGGCCCGGGAGAATATCGATATCGGCGGTCCCGCCATGATTCGGGCCGCCGCCAAGAACTTTCCCCATGTAGCCGTGGTGGTCAGCCCCTCCCGGTACCAGGCTGTCCTTGAGGCTCTAAGACGCGATGGGGGCATCCCCGCCTCACTGAGTCTGGAACTGGCAGTGGAGGCTTTCCAGCGCACCGCCGCCCATGACAGCCACATTGTCGCTTTCCTCGCGAAACAAGTTGGGGAGCCGGAGCTGTTCCCAGCCAAGCTCAACTTGCAACTGGACAAGGTGGCGGAGCTTCGCTACGGGGAAAACTCCCATCAGCGGGCCGCCTTTTACAGGGAAGCAACCCTTTCACTGCCTTCCTTGGCCGCAGCTCGTCAGCTGCAAGGCAAGCCCCTTTCCTTCAATAACATCAACGATGCCAGCGCGGCCCTTGAAATATTGTTGGAGTACGATGAGCCAACGGCGGTAGCAGTCAAACACACTAATCCCTGTGGGATTGCCAGCGCTCCGCAAATTGAGGATGCCTATACCTGGGCTAAAGAAGCCGATCCGGTCTCGATTTTTGGCGGCATCGTGGCCCTCAATCGACCGGTCGACAAGGGACTAGCCGCGCTGCTGACGGAGATCTTCCTCGAGGTGATCATCGCCCCGGCCTTCACGGAGGCAGCCTTGGAGGTCTTGGCCGCGAAGCCAAATCTGCGGCTGCTAGAGATCCCCATCGATGGCAAGCGAGGAGCTTATCTAGACTACAAACGGATTCCCGGGGGACTTCTAGTCCAAGAAGCCGACACCCAGCTCCTTGGGGATGCTCCTCGGGTTGTGACCAGCAAGGAGCCTACCGCCGTCGAGTGGGAGGACTTGCTGTTTGCCTGGCGGGCCGTCAAGCATGTCAAATCCAACGCAATCGTGGTCGCCAAAGGCAAGCGTACCCTAGGGGTTGGAGCTGGCCAGATGAATCGGATCACTGCCGCGCAGCTCGCGTTGAAACAAGCAGGCGATGAAGCACGGGGGGCGGTGCTGGCCTCCGATGCCTTCTTCCCCTTCCCCGATGTGGTCGAAGCTGCTGCCTCCGCGGGGATCGGGGCCATCATCCAGCCCGGAGGCTCCCTGCGGGATGAGGACTCGATCAAGGCCGCCAATGAAGCGGGGATAAGCATGCTATTTACCGGAATGCGGCACTTCAAGCACTAGGGAGGTAATTGATGTGGCTCGCGGCAAACGTGTACTCATTGTGGGAGGAGGGGGGAGGGAGCACGCCTTGGCTTGGGCCCTGTCCAAGAGCCCCTTCGTCGAGACGATCTTCTGTGTTCCAGGCAACCCCGGGATCGCCCAGATCGGAACCTGCCTAGAGGTGGATGGAGGCATCGTCGGCCTTGCCCAGTTTGCCGAAGAGAAGGCCATCGACCTGACAGTAGTAGGCCCAGAGGCGTACTTGTCCCTGGGCATCGCCGATGAGTTTAAACGTCGCGGCCTTAAGCTCTTTGGACCTACCAAGGCGGCCGCGGCTTTAGAGACCAGTAAAGTGTTCGCCAAGGAGTTCATGACTCGTCATGGGATCCCAACAGCCTCCTACCAGGTATTCTCCGATTACGAAGAGGCATTAGCGTATGCGCGAAAGCTTGAGCCCCCGATGGTGATTAAGGCCGATGGACTTGCCGCCGGCAAAGGCGTCACCGTCGCTGGGGACTTGGCGGAGGCAGAGGCGGCTCTCAGGAAGATGATGGTGGAGGGGGTCTTTGGCGAGGCGGGGCGCACCGTCGTCATCGAGGCTTTTCTCGAAGGGGAAGAGGCCAGCGTCCTTGCCTTTTGCGACGGCGACAACTTCGTCACCATGGCCGCGGCCAGGGACCACAAACGGGCCTATGATGGGGATCGAGGGCCGAATACCGGTGGGATGGGCGCGTACTCGCCAACTAGCATCATCACTCCCTCAATGCAGAAACAAGTGGAAGAGACAATCCTACGGCCCGTCCTCAAGGGAATGGCCGCGGAAGGTCGGCCTTATGCGGGAGTCTTGTATGCGGGCTTGATGATCACCGCCAATGGTCCTGCAGTGGTGGAGTTCAACTGTCGCTTTGGCGACCCTGAGACCCAAGTCATCCTGCCTCGGCTGCAAACTGATTTTTGCTCCATCTTGGCGAAAACCGTTGGGGGAGAGCTGGAGGGAATGGAGCTGGAGTGGGATCCTCGCTCGGCCCTTTGTGTCATCCTCGCTTCTGGGGGCTATCCGGAGGACTACCAGGTTGGCTATCCTATCGATGGTTTGGAGGCGGCCGAGGCGATGGAGGATGTGCTCATCTTCCACGCGGGCACGGCCCGCCGCGGTCAGCAGATCGTGACCGATGGAGGGCGCGTGTTGGGGGTCACCGCCCTTGGAGATGATTTGACCCAGGCGGCAAAGCGCGCCTATGAAGCGTGTGAGTTGATTCAGTTTAAGAATCGTCATTTCCGCAGGGACATTGGACGCCGCGAAGGAGGAATCCAACGCTAGGCACCGAATAGAGAGGTTAAGCTAGGGACAAGGGTTCTGCCCCCACAGGGGGCAGATCAGTGCGACAGGGGATGGGTGCAGAGTAGGTCTCCGCCCATTTCCTGTCATTTTTGTTCCTTTGGGAGCAAGTCTTCCTGCGGGGTGACGAACAAGGTCTTGTGGTGGTCGTAGATGACCATCCCCGGCGGGGCCCCAGCTGGCTTGCGCACGTGGCGGCGCTGGACATAGTCGACCGCTACGTTGCTGGAGCTGCGGGCAGCGCTATAGTAGGCGGCTAGCATGGCTCCGTCCAGGAGGGTGGTGGGAGGCACCTCCTTGCCCCCTGTGCGGATGATGACATGGGAGCCGGAAACGCCTTTGGCGTGCATCCAAATATCGTCGGGATTGGCCATCCGGTTCGTCAAATGATCATTTTGCCGACTGCTGCGGCCAACTAGAATCAGATAGCCGTCCCGCGAATAGAAGTGACGCGGCCTGGTTGGGGGCCGGCGCGGCGCTTTCCCCTGGACAGGCAAGTATCCTTCAGCTTCCATGTCGGCTTTGATTGCCGCAAGTCCCTCGAGGGATTGTCCATCGCTGATCTCCCTAGCCAAGCTCTCCAAGGCTTTCATTTCCACTTGGGTGCGATCAAGTTGGCGGCGGACAATCTCTTCGCTCTTCTTGGCCTTGCGGTAACGTCGGAAGTACTCTTCAGCATTCTGAACAGGACTTAAGCGGGGGTCGAGATCGACCTCAACTAGCTCATTGTCCGCGTAGTAATTAGGCAAGGCGGCTTTCTCGGCGCCCTTATCCACCAAGTGCAAATGGCTCATGAGCAGCTCTCCCTTTAGCCGCATCTCCTCTGCCTGCCTGGCCTTAGCCAAGGCCGCCGCCTGCTTGGCAAGGCGCGACTTGACCCGGGCCAAAGTGGTGTTCACGTGGGTGATTAATTGTCGCCTCAGCTCTTCTCGCTCCGCACCCGTCAGCCGGGCTTCGTAGAAAGTCTCCAAGGCCTTGCTCGGGCTAGCGAAGACTCTGACTTCCTCCTCAGCCAAGTGGGTTGCCTTGATGGCACAGACTCCCAGGGGAGCGTTCTCAGGGCCCAACAAGACGGGAGTAAAGGAGTTCTCCCGCAGCCGTCCCGCCAATTCCAGCAGGCACTCTAGAGGACCTATTTCCTGGCTGCACCGGGCCAGCGCCTTCGCGGTAAAGGGACCGACGCCAGCTAAATTGTCGATGAAAGCTTGGTCCGTTGGAGCCGTCAGCGATTCGGCCAAGGCCTCGATGTCGCGCCTTGAGGCCCGGGTCAAGTCTAGCTTGCCGTGGGCCGGAGGAGGCAAGTATGGCAGTCCAGGTGCTACTTGACGACGGCGGCTCATGGTTTCGGTGATGGTGCGCTGGGAGCCGAGGATGCTGTTAGTCAGCTCATCGACCAGGATCAAATTGCTGTGGCGGCCCATGATTTCCAGGACAAGAGCCGGTTGGACCTTTCCTTTCCCTGACCAGCCCGGTTCAAAAACTAGCTCTATTACCCGATCAACGCCAGGTTGGCGGATGCTGAGCAACCGAGCGCCTTCCAAGTGTTTGCGCAAGAGCATACAGAAGGCTGGGGGAACCTTGGGGTTTTCCCTCTCTCGACTGGTCAGGTAAATCCTGGGAAAATGGGGGCCTCCGCAAAGGAGGAGTTGATAGTCTTCGCCGGGTCGCCGCAAGGTCAAGATGATCTCGCCGCTAGGGTGCTGGTAGATCTTCCCCACACGGGTGCCAAGGATCTTCTCTTGCAACTCCTGGGCAAGGGCGAATAACATGATCCCGTCCATTGGCCTGCCTCCTTTGCACAATCACAGTATAGCACACTGGAGGAGCCAGTCAATTTGACCAAAGGCCCGTCTTCCTTTCGCCTGCCAGAGCCTTCTACTGCCGGCAAGGTCTTCTTTGACTCCCGTGAAAGACCATGGTAGAATGCTAATAAAGGGTTGTCTAAGGGAAAGGAGCAGACGGCAGTGGTTGATCGCAAAAGATACTGGGCTTTGCCCGCAAAATCTTGGGGCCGTCTTATGTCCTTCGCAGCTGGATAATGGGGCTGCCATCAACTAGCCGAGGCAGCCCGTTATTTGTTCCCAAGGTGTGATAATTATTCGCCATCGAGGGGAAGGAGGTGTGGGGATTGAGAACCAGAATTGTCTGGTCCTTACTCCTTTTACTCTCCCTTGCCGCAACAGTCCTCGCCCAAGGGGAGCCTAGCCATCTTTACCTAGGTCTTGCCTACTATTTTCAAGGCGTAGAGCGGGACAGCGAGCCATTGAAATCTTTGGCTCTTCTGGAGTTGGAGCGTGCCGTCAAGATTGAACCGGAAGCTGTTGAACCAAGGCTGGCCCTCGCCATGGCCCTCCATTCATGGGGGCGCTATCAAGAGGCGGCCGAGCACTACAAAGTCTTGATTGAGACCACCGGGATAGCGGAACTGCGAGTCTTGCTGGGCGATGCCCTTTTGGCCCAGGATCGCTTGTTAGAAGCTTATAACCAATACGACCAGGCCTTAAGCCAGACAGAGGATCTGAGCCGGGCCCATTTTGGCAGCGGTCTCATCTTGGAGCGTTGGGGCAGGACGGAAGAAGCCCTTCGTCGCTATGAAAAGGTTCAAGAACTGGCTCCCGACCTGACTGCCAACAGTATTCGTCTTGGACGATTGCTCGTGGAAGGGGGCGAAGCGGAGCGGGCTGCGTCGGTCCTCGAGGAAGCCGCTCGTTACAATGAGAGCCCCGAGGTGTTCTACGAGCTTGCTTGTACGTACTACGCTGCAGGCGAGCCGGGCAAGGCCCGGCAAACAGCCCAACGGGTGCTCCAGCTGTCTCCCGACCATCCTGGGGCAGCCGCTCTCCTCGACAAGATCTCCCACAACTAGTTCATTATCCCCTCCCTCCCGTCATAAGGATTAGAAGACCTACGGGAAGTGGAGGGACTTTTCTGTGCATACGCGGCCCTACTTTACCATGGAGGTTAGTGAAGTTGAACGCAGGCTGAAGACCAGTCTAAAGACGGGCCTCACGGAAAAGGAAGCCCAGAGAAGACTTCGCCGCTGTGGAGACAACAAGTTGGAGAGCAAAGACCGCCGCTCCTTGTTGGCCAGCTTCCTCCTCCAGTTTAAGGATTTTATGGTGCTCGTCCTGCTCGGGGCCACGGTGATCTCCTACCTATTGGGCGAGACCCTCGATGCCATTGCTATTATCATCATCGTCATTCTCAATGCTGTCTTGGGCTTCACCCAAGAATACCGTGCAGAAAGATCCCTCGAGGCCCTGAAAACCTTGTCGCCGCCTGGTGCAACCATCATCAGGGGCGGCAAATTCCTCCAGTTGCCCGCGGCTGCGTTGGTGCCCGGCGATCTAGTCTTATTGGAGACGGGCAACCGGGTTCCAGCCGACGTGCGACTAGTGGAGACCTTGAACCTGGAAGTAGACGAGGCAGCCCTTACGGGGGAGTCGGTGCCCGTTGAGAAGCGGGCGAGCTGGATTGGTGAAGCTGATTGCCCATTAGGCGATCGGTGCAACATGGCCTTCATGGGTACGACGGTGACTAAAGGCCGCGGGCGGGGGCTAGTCGTCGCCACCGGGATGCAAACGGAGATCGGCCAAATCGCTGGAATGATCCAAGGGACGGAAGAGGACTTGACGCCTCTGCAAAAGCGGCTCAAAGGGCTGGGCCGCTGGCTGATTGTCCTTTGTTTGGTCATTGTGGCGGCCGTGGTCGGGACAGGAATTGTTCGCGGCTACTCGATTTATCAAATGTTCATGATCGGGGTCACCCTCGCCGTTGCCGCCATCCCCGAGGGACTACCTGCGGTGGTGACCATTGCACTGGCGGTGGGAGTTCAGCGGATGAGCCGCCGCCGAGCGATCATCAGGCGGCTTCCCGCGGTGGAGACTTTGGGATGCACGACGGTTATTTGTTCCGATAAGACAGGCACCTTGACTCAAAACCAAATGACGGTCACCCGCCTGTGGCTTGCCCACGGCACTTTGACCATCACCGGAGGGGGATACCGGCCGGAGGGGGAGATCAGTCTTCAGGGCCATCCCGTCTCACCCAAGGAGGATAGGGTGCTGCAGCTCTCCTTGGAAGTCTGCCTCCTGTGCAATAATAGCCACCTGCAACCGCGGGGCGGCACTTGGGAAGTAATCGGCGACCCGACGGAGGGAGCGCTGCTGTCGCTGGCCATGAAAGGGGGCCTCGACAGGGCCCAGCTGGAGAAGGAGCAGCCGGTGCTGGCGGAAATCCCCTTTGACTCCTACCGCAAACTGATGACGGTCATTGTCGGCGATCATAGTCGGCGGGCCTTGACCAAAGGGGCCTTGGAGATGGTGCTCCCCCGCTGCTCCCGCATTTTGACCAATCAAGGCCTTCGTCCCTTGACCCCTGGGGAGAGGGAGAGGATCCTGCGGGCCAACGACCATCTGACCGGTCAAGGACTGCGAGTATTGGCTCTGGCCTATCGAGACGTAGAACCAGGCACATCCCCCCGGCAAGTCGAAGAGAAGATGGTCTTCCTAGGTTTGGTGGGGATGATCGATCCGCCCCGTCCTGAGGTCAAGGAGGCCCTGCAGGTGGCCAGCGGTGCGGGGATTAGGACGGTCATGATCACGGGGGACCACTACCGGACGGCCGCGGCTGTGGGCAAAGAACTGGGCCTGTTGGCGGGGGAAGGGGAGATCCTAACCGGGGCGGAATTGGACCGGCTCACGGACGGGAAACTCAGTCAGTTAGTGGAACGCACCACCGTCTATGCCCGGGTCACGCCCCAGCATAAGCTCCGGATAGTCCGGGCGCTGAAGGCTAGGGGACATGTGGTCGCCATGACTGGGGATGGGATTAATGATGCCCCGGCGGTCAAAGAAGCCGATATTGGCATTGCCATGGGCAAGACGGGTACCGATGTCACCAAGGAAGCTTCCGCCATGGTCCTCGTCGACGACAATTACGCCACCATTGTTGCCGCCGTGGAGGAGGGACGGGAAATCTACGAAAACATCCGCAAGTTCATCCGTTATCTTCTAAGCTGCAATGTGGGGGAAGTCCTGACCATGTTTGGTGCAACTCTCCTCGGGCTGCCCCTGCCCTTGATCCCAATGCAGATCCTTTGGATGAACTTGGTTACCGATGGACTTCCGGCCATCGCCTTGGGCGTTGACCCAGGGGATCAGGATATCATGCGCCGGCCGCCTCGACCCACCAAAGAGGGGATCTTCGCCCAGGGACTGCATTTGAAAATATTGGTTAGGGGAGTCCTGTTCGCCCTTTGCGCCCTCCTTGTTTTCTCCTTAAGCCTCAACTGGCGGGGAGGAGATTTGGATAAAGCTCGGACCATCGCCTTTTCCACGCTAGTCATGGCCCAGCTGTTTTATGTCTTCCAGTGTCGGTCGGAACGCTACTCAGTCTTTGAGCTGGGCCTGTTGTCGAATCCCCAATTGGCTTTGGCCGTCCTCTGTTCGACCGCGATGCAGCTGGCCGCCGTTCACGTTGGCAAGCTGCAGCCCATCTTTCGGACTGTTTCCCTCGACCTTAACGACTGGCTCCTCGTCCTTCTCTTTTCCTCCTGGTCAGTTGTCTTGGAAGGGATGCTAAGGAGCATGCGCCGTCGGACCCTGAAACGTCTTATCCCAGTCAAGGGGTAATCCGGGTCTAGGGGTGAAATCCGCCATTTGAGGGCTTTTCAGTTTACTTTCCGGCGCGATTGTAGTACAATGGGCTTAAAACCGAGACCAGGGGGCTTGGTGGATGCTTTGCAGCATGACCGGCTATGGGGAAGGCGAGTACGCGGACGCCCAGGGTTATTGGAAAGTCGAAATCCGCTCCTACAATCATCGCTATCTTGACATCCAGATTCGGATGCCGAGGGAGCTTAGCCTCTTTGAGGATCCGTTGCGCCAAAAAATCCGGTGTTGCCTTTCCCGGGGCAGGGTAGAACTTGTTGCCTCCAGGGAGGAATTCGGTGGTAGAAAACGAAGGATTACCTTGAATGAGGGACTCTTGGCTGGCTATCGTGAGGCTTTGGAAGAGCTTCGCGAATTTTTGGGCCAGAGGGAGCCGTTGCGGGTTCAAGACTTCTTGGCCTTTCCCGATTTGCTCATTGTGGAGGAGGAGAGTTGGGATCGGGAGCTCATCTGGGCTTCTTTGGAGAAGGCTGCCGAGCAGGCCCTCGAAGGGCTCGTGATTATGCGGCGAGCAGAGGGAGAGCAGCTTAAGGCGGATATCATACATAAACTGAAAGCTGTTGAAGGGTTGATTCGCTCGTTGGAGGTACGAGCTCCACTGCTGCCGGAGACTTACCGGGAGCGGTTGACTGCCCGTCTGGCCGAGTTGGTTCCCGACGGGATTACCATCGACCCCGAGCGGTTGGCCGCTGAAGCAGCCCTCCTTGCTGATCGTTGTGATATCAGTGAAGAGCTTGTCCGGCTCAACAGCCATCTGCATCAGATGTGGAGTGAACTTAAAGAAGGGGGAACAGTGGGAAGAAAGCTCGATTTCCTCTTACAGGAGATGCACCGGGAGATTAACACCCTTGGAGTAAAGGCTAACGATGCCGTCAGCACAGCGCTAGCGGTGGAAGTCAAGAGCCTGTTGGAAAAAGTTCGGGAACAAGTGCAAAATATTGAATGACAGGCAAATTTGAACTAGGGGAGGAAGAGGAGTAATGGAGATCAGACTGGTCAATATAGGCTTTGGGAATATTGTCTCTGCCAACCGGATCATTTCCATCGTGAGCCCGGAGTCGGCGCCCATTAAGCGGATTATTCAGGAGGCCCGGGAGCGGGGCATGCTCATCGATGCCACCTACGGCCGACGGACGCGGGCGGTTATTGTCACCGACAGCGGTCACATTATTCTATCCGCCGTTCAGCCGGAAACGGTAGCCCATCGCGTGGCGGCAAAAGAAGCAGGGGGAGAAGCGGCAGATTAATGCAACTGACACTTAAGAAGGGGATCTTGTTTGTCCTGTCAGGGCCTTCGGGGGCCGGCAAGAACACCCTTCTCAACGCAGTACTGGAAAAGGTGCCCGAGGTTTACTATTCGGTGTCGGCGACCACCCGTCCATCCCGTCCCGGGGAAGTCCACGGCCGCAATTATTTTTTCCTCTCACCGGAAGAATTCAAGCAGGGCATCGAAGCCGGTGAGTTCCTGGAATGGACGGAGTTTTGCGGACACTATTACGGAACACCCCGTCGTTTCATCGATGAGCAGCTGGCTGAAGGCAAGTCTGTTATCATGGACATCGACATTAATGGGGCTGCCCAGATCAAAAGGCAGCTGCCGCAGGTGGTCTCGGTTTTTCTTCTGCCTCCGAACTTGACGGTCCTCCATCAGCGGCTAGTGGGGCGGGCCAGCGAAGGGGAGAAGGCTATCCGCGAACGTCTGGACAAAGCCCTTTGTGAAGTACAAGCCCTCGCGGACTACGATTATGTTATCGTCAATGAGGACCTGCACTTGGCAGTGGAGAGAATGAAGGCTATAATAATGGCGGAAAGACAGCGCGTCAGCCGCATCGACTGTCAACGGATCATTGACCAAGTCACTAGGGGGAATGTTTGAATGATGAACCAACCGCCGCTGGAGCTGCTGCTGGAGAAAACCGACAGCCGCTACACATTGGTGGTGGCCTGTGCCAAGCGGGCCCGTCAGCTTCTGGAAGGAGCGGGCAGCTTGGTGGAGGTGGATTCGGATAAACCCGTCACCGTTGCCCTAAATGAAATTGGGCAGGACAAGATTCGCTACGAACGCACCAAGACGGGGATCAAGTAAGTACCACGGCGGAACGCTGCCTGCAGTGCATACTGCAGGCATTTTTGCAGTTGAGGATGGATGTGTTGCCCTGACCATGAACAAGGAATACGCTGAAGTCATAGTGGATGTTGCCGCATTTCCTATCGATCGGGAGTTTCACTACCGCGTCCCTCCAGGTCTGCAGCCGTCCCTCGAAGTGGGGCATCGGGTGCTGGTGCCCTTTGGCCGTCGCCGGGTAGTGGGTTATGTGGTGGGGTTTTCCCCTCCTCCCGAAGATGTTGCCAGTATTAAGGATGTCCTCCGGATCCTAGATGAAGAGCCCCTCATTACACCAACTCTGTTGCAGCTTGCCCACTGGATGTCCGAGTATTACGGCTGTCTGTTGGTTGAGGCTATCAGCTGTATGCTGCCCCCGGGAACGAGGGCTAGGGAGAGCGCGCCCAGGCGAACCTTGAAAGCTGTTCGCTTGACTGGAGGAGGCTCTTTTGCCGGGCTAGGTCCGAAACAGCAATTGGCACTAGAGCTGATTCAGAAGGCCTCCGGTGAACCGATAACGTTCGTCTCCCTGGAAGAGCAAGGGATTGGACGGGCGACTATTCAATCGTTGATCAAGAGGGGCATCCTGGGGGAGGAATGGGTGACCATCCGCAGACGGCCTGAAGAGCAGGCCCTAACGAGAGAGGATAAGCAGGTGATATTGACCCCTGAACAGGAGAGGGCTTTGGCGGCCATCACTGGAAGCCTGGGCCAGAATCAAGTGTTCGTGCTCCATGGGGTCACTGGCAGCGGCAAGACAGAAGTGTACCTGCGGGCCATCGCCTCTGCCCTCCGGGCGGACCTCGGGGCCTTGGTACTGGTCCCGGAAATCGCTTTGACGGCCCAGGTCATGGGTGCGTTTCAGGCCCGCTTCGGCGATGAGGTCGCCCTTCTCCATAGCAACTTGTCTGTGGGAGAACGGCATGATGAATGGCTGCGCTTGCGACGGGGGGAAGCTAGGGTTGTTGTTGGAGCCAGGTCGGCCGTTTTTGCGCCGGTTCAGAACTTAGGCTTGATCGTCATCGATGAGGAACATGAACCAAGCTACAAGCAGGATGATCGGCATCCCCGCTATCACGCCAGGACGGTGGCCATGAAAAGGGCGGCATTAGAGAATGCGGCTGTTGTTTTAGGGTCGGCAACGCCGTCCATGGAAAGCTACTACCGGGGTCAAGGAGGCTCCTCCAGGCTGCTGGTTCTAAGTAAGAGGGTGGAGCACCTGCCTTTGCCTGAGGTCGCGATCGTCGACATGCGGGAGGAGCTGAAGAGGGGCAATCGGACCGTTTTCAGCAGGCGGCTGCAAGGAGAGCTTGCCCGCTGCTTGGGCCGCGGGGAGCAAGCCATCTTGTTCCTCAACCGGCGAGGCTACACCACCTTCATCTTTTGTCGCGAGTGCGGCGAGGTGATGCGATGCGGCGACTGTTCAGTCAGCATGACCTATCATCAAACGGAAGGGGAGCTGCGCTGCCACTACTGTGGCAACACCCGGGAGCCGCCCCAGGTTTGCCCTGCCTGCGGCAGCCGGGCCATCCGCCATTTTGGCGCAGGGACGCAAAGGGTGGTTGAGGCCTTCCAGGAACTGTTTCCCCGGGCCCGCGCAGCCCGTTTAGATGCCGATGTCACGGGTCGCAAAGGAGCCCATGCGGAGATTCTGCGTTCTTTTGCCGCCCGCGAGATCGATGTCTTGGTGGGCACCCAAATGGTGGCCAAAGGATTCGATTTCCCTGGGGTAACCCTGGTAGGCGTTGTGGCAGCGGACACTATTCTCAATCTGCCGGATTACCGCAGCAGTGAACGCACCTTCCAATTGCTCGTCCAAGCGGCCGGACGGGCGGGACGGGGACCTGATGGGGGCCTTGTCGTCATCCAAACGTACAATCCCCATCATTATGCAGTGATGAATGCAGCTGAGCACGACTACGAGGCCTTCTACCAACAGGAGATGGCTTTCCGCAAGTCCCTGCATTATCCTCCCTTTTGCCGTTTGGTTCGCCTGCTGTTCCAAGGGGAGAGTGAGGCGGAGGTGCAAAGGGCGGCCCATCTTTGGTCCAGGCTTCTGGGGCCGAAGGTGCGGCCCGAGGGCTGGGAAATGTTCGGGCCGGCTCCTGCTCCTTTGAGTCGACTGCAGGATCGCTATCGGTGGCATCTATGGTTGAAAGTACCCTCGGAAGGTCCGTTGGCTATAAAAAAACTGCTCAGTGAGTGTGCGGCGCAAGGCGCCTTGACCGAAGTGAGTCTATCGGTTGATGTAGAGCCTTCATTTATGTTGTAGGGAGGATGATGGCTTTGGCTCAATTAGAGATCCTCACCGAAGGGCATCCCCTGCTGCGGCAGAAGGCCCTTCCCGTGAAGAAAATAACCAAACGGTTGCAGAAGTTGGCAGGCGATATGGAAGAGACGATGCGGGCAGCCTCCGGTGTCGGTCTGGCGGCACCCCAGGTAGGTGTTGGCCTGCGGCTGATCGTGGTGGATGTAGGCGAAGGTCCCATCGTTATTTTCAATCCTGAGATCGTTGAACGGGATGGTCAAGATATCGACGTGGAAGGCTGCCTCAGCATCCCAGGAGTGAATGGCTACGTGGAAAGGTCCGCTTGGGTGAAAGTAGCAGGCCTCGATGGGAAGGGAAGACCTCTACTCGTCGAAGGGACCGACCTGCTAGCGCGGGCCCTGCAGCACGAAATCGACCATTTGGATGGTATCCTGTTCACTGACAAGGCGACAAGTGTAGTTGCTGTGGAGGAGGAGACGGTGGATGAAAGTGGTGTTCCTCGGCACACCTGATTTTGCGGTGCCATCCTTGCGGGGGCTCCTGAGGGCCGGACACCAAGTTGCCCTGGTGATCACCCAGCCGGACCGACCGGCAGGCCGGGGCCAGCGGGAGCGGCCTTCACCGGTCAAAGAGCTTGCCAGCCAGTTTGGCCTTCCCATTCTCCAGCCGCAGGATGTCAATTCCGCCGAATCCCTTGCCGCCATCGGGGAAGTCGATCCGGATGCCATTGTGGTGGCGGCCTTTGGGCAAAAGCTAGGGGAAGCCATCCTCAAGATGCCGCCCCATGGCTGCATCAATGTGCATGCTTCTTTGCTTCCCCGCTGGCGGGGGGCAGCCCCTATCCAACGGGCCATCATGGCGGGTGACCAGACCACGGGAGTGACCATCATGCTGATGGATGAGGGCTGGGATACGGGTGACATCATCTGTCAACGGGAAGTGCCCATTGAAGCCGATGAAACAGGGGGCAGCCTGCACGACAAGCTGGCGGAGGAAGGGGCGAAGCTCCTCCTTGAAGCCTTGGCCGATTTGGCTGCCGGCAAGGTCGTCCCTCAGCCGCAAGACCATCAGAAGGCCGTCATGGCCCCCAAACTGACCAAAGAAGAGCAAGTGATCGACTGGTTGGCGCCAGCCCCCCTTATTGAGCGGCTGGTGCGGGCCTTGGCCCCCTGGCCGGGAGCTAGGACCTACCACCGGGGGCGGCTCTTGAAGATTTGTGCATCAGCCTTGCATCCTTGCCCAAAGGTCAGGCCGGGAGAAGTATATTCTGTACAAGATGAAGGATTTGTCGTTGGCTGTGGCGAAGGAGGCCTCTTAATCACGAGGGTGCAGCCGGCAAACAAGGGGCCCATGAGCGGCCGGGATTACATCAATGGTTATCAACTGCAGGTAGGGGAGGTCCTTGGCCGAGAAGGGAGTTAAGCCTGTGTCGCGGGGACGAAAACGCGTGTTTTTGGGTTTCAGCATCATCGCCATATTTGTGCTTTTCATGGCGGCCTTGGCCATCCTTTACATGATCAGCAAAGGAAGGCCCCAGTTCCTTGCCTGGGGACTCTTGATCGTCCTCGGAGGGGCCCTTGTCTTCTTAAGCACGGGCATCCTCTTCCTCACGGGGGCTTTGATCTGGAACAAGGGGATCCCCTGGGGCATAACAGCCCGGGCTGTGGCTGCCATCTTCCCCGCCTCCGTGAAGCTAGCGAAGATGTTTGGCATCCATGAGGATGTGGTGCGCCGCTCCTTCCTCCAAGTCCACAACGAATTGACCAAGAGGGAAAAGTCCCGTCTGACAGGCCAAGATATCCTCGTGCTGGCGCCTATTTGTTTGCAAAAGGCCGATTGTCGGTATAAAATAAGTGTAGAGGTAAGC
>JAAYLV010000011.1 GCA_012521755.1 Bacillota bacterium
CCCTGGCTGTAGTCAATCCACAGGGGCATGGAAGCGAAATCGTCCGGCCCTTGGATAGGTCAAACAAAGAAAGGTCGTGGGCTGATCCTCTGCCACAATTAGGACAGCGAACGAAAAGATCGAACTTGGTATTAATCAGCATCCTTCGGGTGTCACCCTTATTGTCTTGATCAACTGTGCGGTTATATGGAAATCCCCACAGAACGCAGGAAGCATCCGGTGCGCAGGGCATACAGGAGAGAGATCACCGGTTTGAAACCCAGCGGCAGACCTGAGTAATCTCAAACAACCTTCATGTTCGCCAAGACCTGCCCTCTTTCCTCCCGACCTTGGTCAATTCACTCGAGGCTGTTCAAATTTTGGACGAGCAGGCGTCCGGAAAGCTCAAGCTTGACCGTGGCCGCCCAAAGGCCGGGGGCTAGCTTGCCCAGGGAAACCTTCTGCCACGGCCCCCCGTTGATGGCTCTGGCCCATGCATCTTCCCCTTCCACCTTGAGGAGCACGGTCCGATAGGGATTGTAAAGGTCTACCCGGCCCAAGTCAAGGGATACCTTCGCATAAATGAGCTGCTCCTGGGCCAGGGAGAAAGCCCCGGGTCCAACGGGGGAGCCTTCCCAATAGACGCGCTTTTCATCGTATGGGAACGCCAGGAGGCATCCGTCTTCCTTGCGCAGTAGAACCCAGCCTTTCCCCCAGTCAACGACCTCGCCGATGACGCAGCCGGCTGTCTCCCCCCAGGGGAAGACCTCTCCTTGCGGCTCCCAGGCCCAGCCGACGCCAAAGACGGCCGCTAAAATCAACAAGCCCGCTATCCATCCCATCAAGCCAGTCGCCCCCTTCAGTACACATTATGGGCAAGAAACTGGCAGATTATGAGCGGGCAGTGGGAAACAGCGGCCCCCGCCAGAAGGCGGGGGCCAAAGTCTCCGCAACGCTGACTACTTGGCAAAGTCCTGCGGCGTCACGCTGTCAAGAAACTTGCGAAACTCCTCCAACTCCTTATCTTCCTCTTCCCGGTGAATGACCATTGCCTTGGCCGCCACTTCTTCGGAGATGAAAATGGGAGCGTCTGTACGCAAAGCAAGGGCAATCGCATCGCTGGGCCGAGCATCGATGTCGATCTCTCCCTTGCCGGTCTTCAAATAGATGCGGGCGTAGTAGGTCTCGTCTTTCAGTTCCGTGATTACTACCCGACTAACCTTGGCGCCAAAACCATCCAAAATGTTCTTCAGCAGGTCATGCGTGATGGGGCGGGGTGGCTTGATTCCCTCCATCTGAATGGTGATGGCATTGGCTTCCGCCGGCCCAATCAAAATGGGAATGAAGCCCCTCTCTTCGGCATCGGTGATCACCACTACCGGCATCATCGTGTGTTGATCGATGCCCACTACCTTCACCTTCATCCTTACCATGCACGCTCACCCCATTTCAAGCAATTTAGCGCCCCTATCTCCTCGCCCAGTTGTTTATATTATACCAAATCCCCATTGGGGAAACCACCCTGCCCATCCCTTCACAGCTGATGGGCAAGGCAAGCGCGGATGAATCCCGTAAACAAGGGATGGGGGCGATTGGGACGAGACTTGAACTCAGGGTGAAACTGGGTGGCAATGAACCACGGATGACCGGCCAGCTCCATTACCTCCACCAGGGAGCCGTCCGGGCTGGTGCCGACGAGTAGCATATTCCGTTCCTCAAAAAGGCTCCGGTACTCGTTATTGAACTCGTAGCGGTGCCGGTGCCGCTCGACGATCTCCCTGCGCCCGTAGAGCCTTGCAGTCAGAGAGCCTGGTCGGAGGACGCAGGGCCAGGCGCCGAGGCGCATGGTGCCCCCCAAGAGGGAAACCTCCTCTTGCCCGGGCAACAGGTGAATGACGGGATGTTCCGTGTCACGGTCAAACTCGGTGCTGTTTGCGCCCTCAAGGCCCAAGACGTTCCTCGCAAACTCGATCACCGCACAGTGCATCCCCAGGCAAAGGCCCAAGAAAGGCTTTCCTTCCTCCCGGGCATAGGTGATCGCGTTAATCTTACCCTCGATGCCCCTGGAACCAAAACCGCCGGGAACCAGAATCCCATCGACGCCGGCGAGGATTTCCCCCGCCTCCCGGTCTTCCAAGTCCTCCGCGTTGACCCAAAGGACCTCCACCTTGCACTCGTTGGCGATCCCGCCGTGGTGGAGGGCTTCCACCACGCTTAAGTAGGCATCGGGGAGGGAGACGTATTTGCCGACAATGGCCACCTTCGTCTGCGCATGGGGGTTTTTGATGGTATCGACCATCGCCCGCCACTCTTTCAAGTCCCGCTTGCCCGGCGGCAGGCCGAGCTTCTCGATGACCAGCTCATCTAAGCCCTCCTGCTCAAACATCAAGGGCACTTCATAGATGGTGTCCGCATCCAGATTGGGGATGACCGCTTCTTGCTCGATATCGCAAAAGAGGGCGATTTTCCTTTTGATCTCCGGGGACAGATGGCTTTCCGTCCGACAGACGATGATGTCGGGCTGGATGCCGATGGAGCGCAATTCCTTGACGCTGTGCTGGGTAGGCTTAGTCTTCAGCTCTCCGGCGGTCTTGATGTAGGGAACCAAGGTCACATGGATGTACAGGCAGGCATCCCGGCCTACATCGCTCTTGAACTGGCGGATAGCCTCTAGGAAGGGCAGGCTTTCGATATCCCCCACCGTTCCGCCGATTTCGACGATGACCACATCGATGTCTCCCGGCCGGCCCAAGGCCAGGATGGCTTCCTTGATTTCGTTGGTGATATGGGGGATGACCTGGACTGTCCTCCCTAAGAACTCGCCCCTGCGCTCTTTTTCGATGACCGACCAGTAAATCTTCCCCGTGGTCACATTGCTCAGCTTGGTCAAGTTCGCATCGACAAATCGTTCATAATGCCCAAGATCCAGGTCCGTTTCAGCCCCATCTTCGGTAACGAACACCTCGCCATGCTGGAAGGGGCTCATGGTCCCCGGATCCACGTTGATGTAAGGATCGAGCTTCAGCATGGTCACCTTGAAGCCGCGGCTTTTCAGCAGCCTCCCCAAAGAGGCGGCTGTAATGCCTTTCCCCAGGCTCGAAACCACCCCGCCGGTTACAAAAACATACTTAGGCATAATGTGTTTACCTCGTTTCCGCAAGTGTCCCTTTGGACCTGTATTCTACATGATCTGTGGCGCAGATACCCCAAGCAGCTCCAGGGCGTTGGCTAAGACTATTTGCACTGCCCTGACCAAGGTCAAGCGGGCTGCCTGCAGCTCCTCTTCCTCGCCGATCACCCGACAATGGGTGTAGAAAGAGTGGAACAGGGAAGCCAGCTCCTGGGCATAGTGGGCTATCCGATGGGGCTCCCGGCGCAAGGCCGCATTTTCCACCTCTCCGGGGAAGGCAGCCAAACACTTGAGGAGCTCCTCTTCATGATCGGAAGCCAACAGCGCCGCGTCGACATCTTCCGGTTTGGGAAGTTCGATGCTCTTCTCCTCCGCCTGGCGCAGGATGCTGCAGATGCGGGCATGGGCGTACTGGACATAGTAGACCGGATTGTCCGCGGTCTGCTCCTGGGCCAAGTCCAGGTCAAAGTCCAGATGGCTTTCGGGACTGCGCATCAGGAAAAAGAACCGTGCGGCATCCCGGCCAACCTCCTCCACCAGCTCCGCCATCCCGATGAAAGTCCCCGTCCGCTTGGACATGCGCACTTGCTGGCCGCCCCTGAGGAGATTCACCAACTGGAGGATGATCACCTCCAGATCCTCCTCACTCCGGCCCAGGGCCTGCACCGCGGCCTTCATCCTGGCAATGTACCCATGGTGGTCCGGGCCCCAAATGTCGATTACCCGGTCGAATCCCCGTTCATACTTATTCCGGTGGTAGGCGATGTCCGCCGCCAAGTAGGTAGGCTGGCCATCGCTGCGGACCAGCACCCGGTCCTTGTCATCCCCGTAGGCCGTGGAGCGAAACCACAAGGCCCCATCCTTTTCGTAGATATGGCCCCCCTGCTGCAGCTCCCGGACGACCCCTTCCACCTTCCCCGCCTCGTGCAAATCCCGCTCCCTGAACCAGACATCAAAGGTGACGCCGAAAGCCTCCAAATCCCGCCGCTGCCACTCCACCATCCGGTCCAATCCCTGCCGCCGGAAAAACTCAAGCCGCTCCTCCGGCGACATCGCAGCCAGTTCAGGATGTTCATCGAAGAGTTCTTTGGCCACTTCCAGCACATACTCTCCCGGATAGCCGTCCGCGGGGATCTCGGCCTTCTCCCCCAAGAGCTGGCGGAACCTGGCTTCCAAAGAGCGGGCGAACTGATCCGCCTGACTGCCGGCATCATTGACGTAGAACTCCTTGCTCACATCTTCCCCCACCGCCGCCAGAAGGCGCGCCAGGCAGTCGCCCACCGCCGCGGCCCGGGCATTAACCACATTCATCGGGCCCGTTGGGTTAGCGCTGACAAACTCCAACTGGATCTTCTTTGGACTGTCGACCCGCTTGCATCCGTAGCGGGGTCCCAGGGCCACGATCTCGGCCAGGAGCCGGCCCCACCAGTCCTGACGCAGATGAAAGTTGATGAATCCAGGGCCAGCGATCTCGGCCCGCTCGACCGCGGCCTTCGCCAAATCCAACTTGTCCACCAACAACTCAGCCACCTTCCTGGGGGGCAGGCCAGCTTGACTGCCCAAGACTAAAGCCAGGTTGGTGGCCAAATGACCATGCTCCTTGGACCGGGGAGCCTCCAAGTGGACCTCTTGGACCGGCCCTACTTGCAAGAGCCCCTCGGCGGCACATCGATCGACAGCAGCCTTCAAAGCCTCAGCGATCATGTCCCGCTGCTTTGCTATCACATCCACCGTATCCAGCTCCTTTACCTTACTGCCCCTCGGGAAGCCGATGGATAACCTCCTCGTTGCGCCTGAAGATCTCGTTAGCGCTCAAGTGCCCTCCTAGCGTCTCCACCTGCTTTCCCTCAACTAGCACCAAAACGCCTTCAATCTGGGGAAACTCCGTCAAAGTATTGGCGATCGCCGCCACCATCAGCCCCTCAAGGCTTGCTCCCCAATTGAAATTCTCCACGATTTCCCGGCTGAAGTCCGCATAGGCGATGCCATCCTTCACTTCCAGCCCCAAAACCCGGGTCCCTTCCGGCAAGGACCTGTTTAGCCCTGAACCTGCGGAAGGCCCCTTCGCCAGCTCCCGCAAAGCCTCCAATGGTAGATTCCCGCCAGGGACCTGCCGCACCTCCGGGACCAGCGAGAATTCCCTCTCGCCGCTGAAAACGAAGTACACAGTCACATCCTGCCCCCCGGCCCTTTGGGCCTTGAGCCTAGACAGCTCTTCCCGCAAAGTCTCGTTTTCTTTCCGGAGCCGGTCCAGCTCCCGCTCCAGGTTGTCGATCCTTTGCCCGGCTCGTCGGCGCTCCCCTTGGGTATACGCCAAAACCCCCGCCAAAAGGGCGAGGACAAGCAGCACCGCCAGTATTCTCCGCACCCCTATCCCTCCCATCAAGTCAGCCCCA
>JAAYLV010000074.1 GCA_012521755.1 Bacillota bacterium
GAACTCGGTCGGGAGGCATGTCACATTTTCTACATCGTTTGAGTCACGATTGCAACATTTGATAATCATCTTTGACAGCCATTCGGGGATCGGGAGACTTACCCACAAACTCTTGACACAGTCAATGGCGCTTCTTGAGTTGTATCAATGGCCTTCCCTTTGGTAGAATGGTAAACACTAGCTTATAGGAGGAAGAGTCATGACCGACTCCCAGACTTGCGACTATTTGCTCCGGGTCATGGCCGGAGATAACGAAATCCGGGGTTTTGCCGTCCTGGCAACGGAGACAATCAGCGAGGCCCAACGGCGGCACGGAACCCTCCCTGCGGCCACTGCCGCATTAGGTCGGACTATGGCCGCGGCGGTGATGATGGGGGCCATGCTCAAAGGAGAAGATAAGGTCTTCATCCAGGTCCTGGGCGATGGACCGGTGGGCCGCATCATGGCCGATGCCGATGCCTACGGCAAGGTACGAGGCTATATCGAAAACCCCCTGGTCCACTTGCCCCCCAATGCCCAGGGGAAAATAGATGTGGCCCGAGCCGTTGGCCAGGGCCAATTGGTGGTCATCAAGGATCTGGGGCTGAAGGAGCCTTACAGGGGCACCGTTCCCCTGGTTTCCGGGGAACTGGGCGAGGACTTCGCCTATTATTTCCTCGCCTCGGAGCAAGTCCCCTCGGCGGTGGCCCTGGGAGTCTTGGTCGAACGGGACGGCTCCGTCAGAGCAGCTGGAGGGCTGATCGTCCAACTGATGCCGGGGGCGAGGGAAGAGCTGGCCGATCTGCTGACGGAGCGATTCACCAACATGCCCCCCTTCACCCGGATGATCGACAGCGGCATGAAGCCGGAGGAGATCCTGCATATGACTCTAGGGGATTTAGACCTTAAGGTCTTGGAGCGGACTCCCGTTCGCTTCCATTGCACCTGTTCCCGCGAGCGGCTCGAGCAGGTCTTGATCGCCATGGGCCGGGAAGAACTGGAAGACATGCTGGCCGCCCAGCAAGATGCGGAGATCACCTGCCGGTTTTGCAGCAATGTCTACCGCTTCACCCCACTGGAGCTGAAAAGGCTCATTCTACAGACCTGAGCTTGCCCGGTGGCACTGGGAACAGATGATGTAATCATCGTAGGAGGGGCTGACGATCTCGCCGGGGGCTACCTTCAGGAAATCTTCATCATCCCACTTCCCGTTTAACAGATCCCGGATCAAGCGGGGATCGCCTTTGAGTTCATCGTAGTTCCAGCCTAAGAACGCGGCGGCCTCCTGGGTGAGCCGCCGGTACTCATCGCTTTTCGGCAGCTCCCAGTCGATGTAGGTGGCCCATGAATATTCCTTGAACCAATTCTGCTCCATTTCCATCAAGTAATCCGCGTTGTCCTGGCCGTATCTTTCCACGTAGCCTTGATAGACCTGTTCGTAGCGCTCCTTGCCCGGTGGGATCGTCCTTTCGATCCAGCCGGCGCTGTACCAATAGACCCCCCGGTGGGTGTTGAAATACTCCTGGTATTTTTCCCGCGAGCCAAGGAGCAAAGTGATGCAATCATGCCCCCGGGGGATAATCAGCGGGACTTTGCGGCTGGAAAGCCCGACGATGCCGTTGCTGCACAGACAATACCCCAAGAGGATGGCGTCATACTCGATTCTGCGGAGAACCTGATTGCTCTCCTCGATCTGCCCGTGACGAGCTTCGGTCTTGTCGATCTCCTCTTGGACCCTTTTGCGCAGCAAGTCCGGCTCCCGATGGAGTCCCTGGGGGAGAAAGGTCAGTTCGATGACATGGTCGCTCAAGGCTGCATATTGGCAGACCTCGCGCATAAGGACATCACAGACAATGGCTTTTAGATACATGACCCCACCCCGATTCCTTGAGTTCTGCTACTGTAGCTACTTCCCCATGCTGAACAAAGCTCCTCCCTAAGGTGCGGAGGAAAGGAACGGTTTCCCTGATCTATCCTAGGAAATAGCAAGATATTACCTTGTTCCTCCGGAGGTTTTCCTCTATAATGCGATTAACGGCAGAGTAGGTGTCAAGCGTTAAGTGTTAGGGGATGGGAAGTTGCCCCTAAACGAAAGGCCCGGAGGCCTGCGGCTTGCCATCGCGTCCGCTGCCACATCTAGAAAATCGGGGTTTGCTTACACCTCACTTTCGAAATGTGGAGCATCTGCCAGAAAAAGTGGGGTGATTTTTTTGTCACAACCAAGAAAGATGGTCTATGGTTCCTTTCTCGTCGCGTTGAACATCCTCGCAACTCGCCTGTTCAGTATTATGATTCCTTTGGGAGGAATAGGCGCCCTGCGCCTAGGCTTTGGCCCCGTGCCCGTCATCTTGGCCGGCATTTTGCTGGGGCCCTTCTGGGGCGGCATGGTGGGGCTGGCATCAGACCTTTTGGGGTTTGCGATTAATCCCATGGGCAGCGCTTTCGTTCCCCAAATTACAGTCATCGCCACTTTGACGGGGATCATTCCGGGACTAATCCTGCGCAACAACACCAGACCAAGCTTTTATGAAATCTTCACCGCCATTGCGGTTACCCAGATCGTCCTCAGCGTCATCGTCATGCCCTGGGTTCTCTATCACGCCTTTGGGATTCCTATTCTGGTCAACTTGCCCTTGCGCATCCTGACCCAGGCTATTCTCATCCCCACCTACACGGCCATCGTCAACGCCCTCTATCGACCCTTGGCCGTTCACTTGCGGCTTGCCCCTCGCCATGACGGTTAAGGAGAGCGCTGCTCGATAGCTTCCCGGGCCAACTGGTCACAGCGATTGTTCCATTTATTATCGCTGTGACCTTTCACTTTCACCCACTTGATCCTATGCATCTTGGCCAGGGCCAGAAGCTCCTCCCAAAGATCCCTATTTTCCACAGGCTTGTTTCCCCGGGCGGTACGCCAATCATTGGCCAGCCACTTGCGAAACCAGTTCTGCTGGAAGGCGTTGATCAAGTAGGCACTATCGGAGCACAAAGTCACCCGGCACCTCTGGTTGAGGGACTTGAGGGCGCGGATGGCGGCGGTGAGCTCCATGCGTTGGTTGGTCGTCCACTCCGCCGAGCCGGACAACTCCTTCACATGGCCGCCATACAAGAGGACGGCGCCCCAACCGCCAGGTCCTGGATTGCCCGCGCAGGCGCCGTCGGTGTAGATCGTTACTTCCTTCAATGGGCCCTGCTCCCTTCGGCCTGATGACCCGTTTCCCAATGGATGAGGACGCTCATCACCGCCCGGAGGAGGAAGACGCCGCAAATCATAGCCAGTTCCTGTATGGTCCGCGCGGTGGCTGTCAGCAGGATCTCCGCTCCCAAGAAAAAGGTGAGACCCAAGGCTAGTCCACTGGCCAAGGACAAACCGATACCCTCATTGTGGGAGCTGAGATAACGCCTGAAGGCCGCAAGGGCCGCGCGGAAAATGATGAAGACCCCCATCAGCTCCAGTACGATCGCTAACAAGGTGAGAGCCTCTAAGAGGAATTCATGGAGCATAGACATAATTCCATCCACTGAGACGACCTCCATTGCTAATCATCTATTGTCAAGCCTTTAAATCTAGTGGAGAGCAGCCGGACCAATGGAACCCCCAAGGCCAAGACCACCACTGCCTCGCCAAAACTGACGGATAGGACGGTCAGCCAATAGGGTACACCCAAAATCCGGTGAAGATACGCACTGACCAAGAAGCCATTGCAAAGGATGGGCCATGCGTAGGCCAGCCAGGAATGGCGGAAGCGGCGGGTGAGGCACGCGGCCAACAAAGTCACCCCGCTGCCGCCGAAAATGTCCCAGGGGCCAAGCCCACCCAGGATGTTGCTCAGCATCGTCCCGACAAAGAGCCCCAAGATCGCCTCCGGCATGAGGATGGGGAGCACCGTGAGGGCTTCGGCGATGCGGAATTGAACCATGCCGAAGCTGATGGGCGCAAAGATCCACACTAGAATGGCGTATACCGCGGCGATCAGGGCGCTCCGGGCTAGCTTCAAAGCTGATCCCCACTCCGACGGGACAGTCCATGGAGCCCCAACAGCTCCCCTATCCCCCAGTACTCAGGGATGTTGTAGGCGATCGGTGCGGCTTTAATATAGTCTATCCTGCCCCGCCCGGTCAATATTTCTTCATCTACCTGGACTAAAACCACCTCGCCGAGAAAGAGATCGTGACTGCCCAGGGAAATGATATCTTTGACTTTGCACTCAATATTCACCGGGCACTCGCTGATCCCGGGAGGGGTCACCATCTGGGATCGCTGGGGCGTCAGTCCCGTAGCCTTGAACTTGTCCACATCTCTACCGGAGTAGATCCCGCAATAATCCAGTGCTTTGACTTGATCCGCGGATGGGATGTTGATGACAAACTCCCGCGACTTTTTGATCAATCCGTGGGAATAGCGGTGAGGCCTGATGCCGATCCCGATGATCGGGGGCTCGGAACAGAGAGTCCCCACCCAAGCCAAGGTGATAATGTTCGGTCTCCCCCCCGCCCCATCAGCACAGCTGACCATCACCGCGGGAACTGGATACAGTGCAGTAAAGGGTTGTTTCTTTACTTTGGCCAATTAAACCCCTCCTCCTCAAAACCTCCAAGTCTGGAATTCTGCTCCTCGAGGGGCATTCCTTCTTTTCGCATAAAGTCCAAGAAAATCCTTGATCTATTCAGCACGATGTGGTATGCTTGGATTGCAGAGAGATGTGAATGTGCCCACAAGCCTATTATCGGTTATCCCCCCCACTCAGGCGGACAAACTTTTGTTTGTTCGCCTTTATCCTTGCATCCCCCTTCCTTTCAGTGTATTATTTTTCTTAGGGCCTAACCATCCAAATATCTGTTCGGGAGGTGTCTCCATGCCTACCTACGAGTACGAATGCAGCAACTGCGGCCGCTTTGAATTCGTCCAGAAGATAACCGCAGATCCCCTGGATAGTTGTCCCACTTGCGGCAGCAAAGTACGCCGCCTGATCAGCCGCAACATCAACATCCTTTTCAAAGGCCCGGGATTCTACTGCACCGATAATCGCAAGCCTGAGCCTAAGGCAGCGGAGGATAAAGCATCTTAGGGAAAGCCCCGGACTTTGGCGGGGCTTTTTGTGTGGGTGAACAGGATGGGTGCAAGATACATCGTCAGTGCATGTCTCGCCGGAGTCCGATGTCGTTACGACGGAGAGGCAAGGACCAATGCCCGCATCGCAGGGCTTGTTCAGGCTGGTCTTGCTTTGCCCCTCTGCCCCGAGCAGCTCGGAGGACTCCCTACCCCCCGTCCCCCGGCGGAAATCCAAGGCGGCGACGGTCATGATGTCCTGGCAGGCAAGGCCAGGGTGATAAATGTCCAGGGTGAAGACGTGACCGACGCGTACATCCGCGGAGCCCAGGAAACCCTGCATCTGGCCCGTCTCTTCGGGGCGACGGAAGCCATTCTCAAAGGGCGCAGCCCCTCTTGCGGCCGGGATCTGATTTACGACGGCACCTTTCAAAGAAGGCTGAGGCCCGGACGGGGCGTGACTGCCGCCTGCTTGCAGGAAGCAGGCGTCAATCTCCACGTCGCCGATTGATGGTTAACACCTCTAAGAACGGAGGTTTTCCCAAAATTGGCCCTTAATTATCGACGATTGCTCCCGCTCATACCCCTAGCCATCGCCCTATATTACAGTCAACCGCTCCTTGCCAGCATTATGCCTTTTTTCATCGCTTTCATCCTGGCGGGCTCCATCGAACCGGCGGTGGCTTTTCTCCAAGACAAGGGCCGCATGCCCCGAGGCATAGCTGTGTTCATCGTCTTGGTGGTCCTGGCTCTGCTCACCTCTTATCTCCTGATCACCATCGTGGCCAGGATGGTGGCTGAGCTGGTGGAGCTGGGCAGGCTCCTGCCCGCCTATCGCTTGACTCTAATCGAAATGAGTCAGCAGCTCCTGTTGAGACTGCAAGAACTGCACCAGTCCTTGCCGGGGCCCATTAGCGAGAATATCCAGCAGGGGCTCAACACCTTCCTCAAGACCTCTGAGGATTTCGCCCGCAATATCATTAATCGCTTCTTGGGCGCCATCACTTTTTCGGCAAACATCGGCTTCATGATCATTATTACCTTCCTGGCAACCTATTTTCTCTCTAAAGACAAGGACATCTTGACAAACACCATCACCCGGCACGCACCGCCCAGGTGGCAGGGATGGATGAACATGGCCAAGGACCGGATCATGGTCGATTTAATCGGCTTTATCCGGGCCCAATTCTTCCTCCTGATGCTGAGCACCATCGCGGCGGCCATCGGCTTGGTGCTCCTCAAGATCAGGTATTGGATGACCCTAGCGTTGGTCATCGGCATCTTAGATCTAATCCCGGCTGTCGGTCCCGGGTTGATCTTGTTTCCCTGGAGCGGGGTCAGTTTTCTTTTCGGCCATCATTCCCGGGGACTAGGCATCTTGGCCTTGTACGGCGCTATCTTCCTGCTGCGGCAATCCCTCCAGCCAAAGCTTTTCGGGGATGCCGCGGGGATTCATCCGCTGGCGATGCTGGCGGCTTTGTATGCGGGAGTAGTCTTCTTCGGCCTTAAGGGCGCCTTCATCGGCCCGATCCTTGCCATCATCGCCAAGGCCATTTGGTACACCAAGTCCCACATCCCTTTGGATCAGGAAGAGGCTTAGATCCCGGGAGACTTCTTCCAGGGGGTTGTCGAGACGCCCCAGGTGACATATAATCAATAGTGAATAGAAGAACCTTCAGGGCAGGGTGCAATTCCCGACCGGCGGTGATGCCTTGTGGCTCAGCCCGCAAGCCCCTTTCGGGGTTGATTTGGTGCGAATCCAAAGCCGACAGTAACAGTCTGGATGGGAGAAGGTCGAACATAGCCTTGTCTTCCGCGGGCCCGGAGGTTCTCTGGGCCCGTTACTATTTTGGAGGGAAATAGATGCAGCAGGGCGATTTTATGGCCAGGGCCTTGGAGCTCGCGGCTCGGGGCCGGGGACGAACTAGTCCCAATCCAATGGTCGGTGCAGTGGTGGTCAAAGACGGTCACATAGTCGGAGAAGGATTCCATGAACGGGCGGGAGCAGCCCACGCGGAAGTGGCGGCTCTAAAAGGCGCGGGAGAACTAGCTAGGGGCGCTGACCTTTACGTCAACTTAGAGCCCTGCTCCCATCATGGCCGGACTCCTCCTTGTGTGGAGGCCATCATCAAAGCGGGGATCCGGAAGGTCTATGCCAGCATGACCGATCCCAATCCCCTCGTCGCCGGGCGCGGAATTGCGCGGCTTCGGGATGCTGGCGTTGAAGTAGAGGTTGGCCTCGGAGCTGAGGAGGCAGCCAAGCTGAATGAAGTATTTATCAAATATATAACAACCGGCTTCCCCTTCATCACCATGAAGACAGCCATGAGCTTAGATGGGAAGATCGCCACGCGAACCGGCGATGCCCGCTGGATCTCGGGAGCCGCATCCCGCCGGCTGGTCCATCAGCTCCGGGATGAAGTCGATGCCATCATGGTCGGCAGCGGCACCGTCTGTGCGGACAACCCCAGGCTGACTACCCGCCTGGCTGAGGGGGGGCGAGATCCTATCCGGGTTATCATCGACTCCCAGCGGCGAGTTCCCCCCACGGCCAATGTCTTTGGTCCTGGCCGGGTCATCTTGGCCACAACGAAAGCCGATCCTCCCCTTCCCCCCCATGTGGAGATGATCCTGTTCCCCGGCCCGAAAGTCGACTTGGTTGGACTGGCCAAGGCTTTGGCGGCGAGGGAAATAACCAGTGTACTCCTGGAGGGGGGCGCCGGACTGAACTGGGCGGCGATCCAGGCGGGCATAGTAGATAAGGTGATGTTTTTCCTGGCCCCGCTCATCATCGGCGGGGAGAGCGCGCCCACCCCGGTGGGGGGCCTGGGAGTCGATCAGCTGCGGGATGCCCAGCCTTTGTATGATCTTAAGGTGAGCCGGGTGGAGGAAGACATCCTCGTGGAGGGCTACCTGAAGGAGGGAAGGTGTTGTTCACAGGACTTGTTGAAGAAATCGGCCACGTAGTCCGCTGGCAGCACGGACAGAGCACCAACCGCCTCACCATCAGAGCGGCCAAGGTGATGGAGGACCTAAAAATCGATGATTCCATTGCGGTCAATGGACTATGTTTGACAGTCACGGCCCTCACCGATACTACTTTTACCGCCGATGTGATGCCCGAGTCCATGCGGCGGAGCAACCTCGGAGAGCTGGGGGTCGGCAGTCCCGTCAACCTCGAGCGGGCCCTGGCCTTAGGCGATCGGTTGGGAGGACATCTAGTCACCGGCCACATCGATGGGACAGGCATCATCAACAGGATTACCGAGGAAGGCAACGCTTTGCTCTACGAGATCACCGCGCCGCCGGAGGTGGCCCCTTACCTGGTGCCGAAAGGCTCCATTGCCGTCGATGGCGTGAGTCTGACCATCGCTTCCGTTCGGGACAGTTCCTTTGTGGTCGGTGTGATTCCCCATACGGCCCGCGCCACGACCATCGGTCAGCGGCGGGTCGGGGATAGAGTTAATTTGGAAGGCGATCTCATCGGCAAGTATGTGGGGAATTTCCTTAAAGGCCGCAAACAATCGGAGATTACACTAGATTGGCTGCGGGAACAAGGTTTTGCCTGAAGAAAGGAGCAATTGTCGTGCTGGACAAGGTAACTGATGCCATTGAAGCCATTGCCAATGGCGAAATGATCATTGTCGTTGATGATGAGGACAGGGAAAACGAAGGAGATCTGCTCATGGCCGCGGAGAAGGCCACTCCGGAAGCGGTCAATTTCATGGCCACCTATGGGCGGGGGCTGATCTGCGTGCCCTTGACGGGGGAGCGGGTCGATGAACTGGAGCTCTCCCCCATGGTTCCAGAATACGCGGACACATTTAAGACCGCCTTCACCGTATCCGTTGACGCAAAGGGCGTGAGCACCGGCATTAGCGCCTATGAGCGAGCCCAAACCATCAAGGTCCTGGTGGATCCAACAACGAAACCTGAAGATCTCAATCGGCCCGGCCACATTTTCCCCTTGCGGGCCAAGGAAGGAGGGGTCCTCAGGCGGGCGGGCCATACGGAGGCGGCCGTTGACCTGGCCCGACTGGCCGGCCTGTACCCGGCAGGGGTGATTTGTGAGATAATGAAGGATGACGGGACCATGGCCCGCCTTCCGGACCTTTTGGAGTTTGCCAAGAAACATGGCCTGAAAATCATCTCCGTGGCCGACTTGATCAAGTACCGCCTGCGGCGGGAACGATTGGTCAGGCGGATCGCCTCTCCCCACCTGCCCACCCGGTACGGGGATTTCACCTTGATCGGCTATGAGAGCATTTTGGATGGGGAATGCCACCTGGCCTTGGTCAAAGGGGATGTGGCGGGCAAGGAAAACGTCTTAGTGCGCATGCACTCCCAATGCCTGACGGGGGATGTGTTCGGTTCCGAGCGCTGCGACTGCGGCGATCAGCTGAGCCGGGCTTTGGAGTTGATCGAGGCGGAAGGGTGCGGCGTCTTGGTCTACATGCGCCAAGAGGGCCGCGGCATCGGCTTGAAAGACAAGCTGCGGGCCTATGAGCTGCAAGATCAAGGGGCAGACACGGTGGAGGCCAACGAACAGCTTGGCTATCCGCCCGATCTGCGGGATTACGGCATCGGCGCCCAGATCTTGATGGACCTGGGACTAAAGACGATCCGCCTGTTGACGAACAACCCCCGCAAAGTGGTCGGCCTGGACGGCTATGATCTAAAAGTTGTGGAACGGGTTCCCATTGAGATCCCGCCCAACAAGAACAACCGATGCTATCTGACGACAAAAAAACAGCGGATGGGCCATCTCCTCCATGATGTGTAAGAAAGGAGCATCGACATGTACAAGTCCTACGAAGGTCAACTAAACGCTGCTGGCAAACGGTTTGGGATTGTGGTCGGACGTTTTAACGAATTCATTACCACTCGTCTGTTGGGAGGGTGCCTTGATGCCATCCTCAGGCACGGGGGCGCGGAGGAGAATCTGGAGGTTGTGTGGGTGCCCGGGGCCTTCGAAATCCCCTTGGCTGCCCAGCGCATGGCTGCCTCCAAACGCTATGATGCCATCATCTGCCTCGGCGCTGTGATCCGGGGAGCAACCCCCCACTTTGAGTATGTGGCCAACGAGACGGCGAAAGGCGTAGCCAAAGTCAGTCTGGATGCCAGCCTCCCCGTCATTTTCGGCATCATCACCGCCGATACTATTGAGCAAGCTATCGAACGGGCGGGGACAAAGGCGGGCAACAAGGGCTGGGATGCGGCCTTGGCGGCCATCGAGATGGCTGACCTGCTGCCTAAGTTGTAAGTCTTCGGGGGGCTCAGCCCCCCCCGCTTTTTTTCCTGGAGATCCTCTCGGGTTCCCGGACAACTATTGCCTAGCTTCTCCGAAGGTGGTATCATCAACCGGGGAGCACAGTCGTCCACTGAAAACGGCGCCCCTAGGACGATATCCTTGTCAGGACCACATTAACGTAGGGGGAAAAACCGTGTTCTTGCAGATTGCGTTCGGACTCCTCGGCGGTCTAGGACTCTTTATTTACGGGATGCAGCGGATGGCGGAAGGATTGCAAAAAGCAGCCGGAGAGCGACTGCGCCACATCCTCGAGCTGTTCACCTCCCATCCAGTAATCGCAGCCTTGACCGGCATGCTGGTCACCGTTCTCGTCCAAAGCAGCAGCTCGACCACCGTCATGATCGTCGGTTTTGTCAATGCGGGGCTGATGACGCTCCAGCAAGCCCTCGGGACCATCATGGGGGCAAACATCGGTACGACGGTCACCGCCCAGATGGTCGCCTTCAATCTGCAAGATGTCGCCTTGCCCGCCATCGGAGTCGGTTTTCTAGTCTCCTTTTTTGCCCGTAGACGCTTCTATCGATACTTAGGACAGGGCCTCCTCGGTTTTGGCCTCCTTTTTTTGGGGATGAGCATCATGTCCCAGACCCTCGTCCCCCTGCGAACCTACGAACCCTTCGTCCAAGCACTGATCAACATGGGCAAGAATCCCTTGCTGGGAGTCCTGGTGGGCGCCTTGTTCACCATGATCATCCAAAGCTCAAGCGCCACCACTGGTCTCGTCATTGTGCTTACCAGGCAAGGACTGATCACGTTGGATGCAGGCCTCGGCCTGATCCTCGGGGCAAACATCGGCACCTCCATCACCGCGGTGTTGGCCAGCATTGGAGCAAACGTCACCGCCCGGCGGGCAGCTGTGGCCCACGTGCTTTTCAATGTCATTGGCGTTTTGGTCTTCCTCCCTTTCCTCAGGCCCTTCACCAGCTTCGTCAGGATTACCTCAACGGTCCCGGCCCGCCAGATCGCCAACGCCCACACCCTGTTCAATGTCATCAACACCTGTCTGTTTCTCCCCTTCCTCACGCCCTATGCGGCCCTCCTGGCCCGCATAGTCCCCGGGGAAGAGGTTGTCCTGGAGCGCAAGCCCAAGTACCTTGATTGGCGTATGCTCGGCAGCCCGGCCGCCCTCTTGTCAGCAACTAAGGAAGTCGTCCGCATGGGCGAGCTCGCCAGGGAAATGATCCAGGAAGCCGTCCAAGCCTTCGTCACCGAAGACAGGGAGCTGATGCAGATCGTCTCCCAAAAGGAAGAAATCATCGATGAGCTGGAGAGGGAAATCACTACTTTCTTGGCCAGGGCCGCCCGGGAGGGGAACTTGACCGCGGAGCAGTCCCGCCGGCTCACCCGCCTGATGCACATGATCAACGACATGGAGCGCATCGGCGACCATGCAGAGAACATCATCGACCTGGCCAGGCTGAAAATGGAAGATGGGCTGGTGTTTTCCGAGGAAGCCCTAGGGGAGATTCAAGAAATGCACCAACGGGTGGATGATATCTATGGACGGGCCATTGAGTGTATTCGCACCGATGATGCGAAGCTGGCCATCCAATTAGTTGGGGAAGATGAAATCATCGACGAGATGGAGCGCAAGTACCGGGCGGCCCATATCGGCCGTCTCAACGAAGGCACCTGCTTGCCTCCTTCGGGCGTTGTCTATCTAGATATTCTAAGCAACCTCGAACGGGTCGCCGACCATGCCAACAATCTCGCCGAAGCGGTGGCCGGGATCCTTTAGTTCTTGCCCTTGGTGAAATCCCGGAGCCGCCCCGCCATCTCGGCAAGGCGCCGATCGACCAGGTAGTTGACCGTATTTGGCTCGAAGGAGCCGTCGGGCAGGCGCCTCCCCGCGGGGACGCCTATTAAGACCTCAATCCCTTGGTCAACGTGGTCAACGGCGTAAATATGGAAGTCGCCTTTTTCGATGGCCCTGAGGACTTCATCCTGCAGGACCAGGTTGGGGATGTTTTGGCGGGGGATGAGGACCCCCTGCCGCCCCGTCAGCCCTTTGGCCAGACAGGCGGCAAAGAACCCTTCCACCTTGGCCGTGATCCCTCCCACGGGCTGGATTTCGCCCTCTTGATTGACGGAGCCGGTAACCGCGATGCCCTGGTCGATGGGTAGGTCGGCCAGGCTCGACAGTATCGCGTAAAGCTCAGCACTGGACGCGCTGTCCCCCTCGATCCCTTCGTAGAGCTGCTCAAAACAGAGGCTGGCCGACCACGCCAAAGGCTTATCCTGCGCGTATTTCCCTGCCAGGTAGCCGCTTAAGATCAGCACTCCTTTGCTGTGGACGGGACCGCCCATCTTCACCTCCCGCTCAATATTAATCACGCCCTCCTGGCCGATGTAGGTCCGGGCGCTGATCCGGGTGGGCCTGCCAAACTGGTAGTCGCCAAGGTCAATGACGGAGATGCCGTTGACCTGCCCCACCTTTGACCCATGGACATCCACCAGCAAATCCCCCCGGCCGATGCGTTCCTGGATCTTCTCTTCCAATCGGTTGTGGCGGTGAGTTTGCTCCCGCAAGGCCCGAAGGACATGTTCCTCCCCGACAACCGGAGAGCCCTCCAAGGAAGCCCAGGCTGCCGACTCGAGGATGAGCTTGCCCACTTCGCTAAAGCGGGTGGAGAGCTTCCGCCGATCGCCGGCCAGCCGGGAACCGTAGTCGACTACCCGCGCGGCGGCTCTCCTGTCTAGGTGAGGCAGCTTCTCCCGGCGGCAGAAGGCCCCGATGAACTGTAAGTAAGCCTGCATGTTATCCTCATTCCGGTCCATCTCCGTGTCAAAGTCAGCCTTGATCTTGAAGTGATCCCGGAAATCTTCGTCGAGGCTGTAGAGCAAATGATACAAAAGGGGACTGCCGATGAGGATCACCTTCAGCTCCACCGGTATAGGTTCAGGGCTGAGGGTCGTGGAAGGAAAGAGGCCCAACTGGTTGGCATAATCCTCAACCCTGATCTCCCCCGTAGTCAGCACCCGTTTCAACCCTTCCCAGGCCAAGTAATTGCGCAAAAGGTCGGCCGCCTGGAGGATCAAGTAGCCCCCATTTGCCCGGTGAACAGCGCCAGGCCTAAGCAGGGTGAAGTCGGTGCTGACGGCCCCTAATTCATGGCGGTATTCAATCTTGCCAAAGAGGTTTTGAAAGGTCGGGTTGGTCTCAAAAACGACTGGCCCGCCTTCGGTCAAGGAGTTGTCGACGAAGAGGTTGACTTTGTATTTGGTAAAGGACCGCAGCCGGGCGGAGCGGCGCAGCCAAGGCAGAGCCGCCGGCTCCTCCTCGCCCTCTTTGAAGTCTTCCAGGTTCTCGATGATATTCTGCCGCATTTGGGCCAGGTAGTTCGCCACTCGGGGGAAGGCCCCGTACTTTTCCTGCAGTTCGGCCACAGGGGGTTCGACAACGGCCAGGGCCACCTCTTGCTCCAGGCCTCGCAGCTCCTCCCTGGCCTGCTTTTCCAAGGACCGGAGCTTGCGGAGGAGCTCCCCGAGTCTAGCCTGGACTTCTTTGTGGGCCTCCTCGAGCCTTCGCCTCTCCTCCACGGGCAGCATGTTGAACTCATCCTGCTCTAAAGGCTTTCCGTCCCGGATCGGAATGGTCATGAAGCCGCTGCCGGTCCGGCGCAGGCTGAACCCCAACTGTTCCACCTGGGCTTCCAGTTCCTCGATCAATTCCTGGCTTTGCTGCTGGAAGCGACTTACCCTCTCGGTCCGGCGCTTCTCGTAGTCTTCCCCTTCAAATACTTTGGGGAGCTCAACTTGCAGTTCCTCGATCAGTTCGTCGATATCCCGGACAAGTTCCCCGCCTCGCCCGGGGGGCAGGCACAAAGCCAAGGGTTGATCGGCCCGTTCAAAGTTGTGGACATAGCACCAGTCCATGGGCCGGGGTCTTTCTTTGGCTGCTTTGCCGATGAGCTCCCGGGCGTAGGTGCTCTTGCCCGTACCTCCCCGCCCGGCCAGGAAGATGTTGTAGCCCTTGTGGTCCACTTGCATCCCGAAGTAAAGGGCCTGGGCGGCCCGCTCCTGGCCGATCAGCCCTCCAAGGGACGGCAATCGCTCCGTTGTTTCAAAATCCCAGCGGGATGGATCACACCCGTGGGAAACCTCGGCGGATGGCACTCGATATC
>JAAYLV010000012.1 GCA_012521755.1 Bacillota bacterium
CAAGCGGCACATGGCGAGGGTCAAGAAGGCTTTGCCCGCGTAGATAGTCCTGCCATTGGGATAATGCCGGGCAAAGGCCCTTTGATAGGCCCGGCACTGCTCACGAATTAGTTCTTCGTCGAAAACGTACAGGGGCGTACCAAACCGGGCGGCCAAATCGACTGTGTCGCAGCCTCCGATTTCCAGATGACCCCGCTCGTTGATCCCCATTGTGCCCCGCAATTCCATGGAGAGCCCCACCTTTGCTTACAGGTTCTCCATCATCATAACATATGCGTACCCCCGGGGGAAGGTCTTGGGCTTAGGATGCTAGTGCCCTTCAATTCGAATCCTGTTTCGAGCGGGCCGTAGCGGGACGGCTCCTCAAGTCGGGAACGGGGGTGCGGAAGATAAGCCGCATTAGGGCCTTGAGATTGAGGGGGATGAGAGGCCAAAGATAGGGTGTGTCGAAAGAGCGGGTGAAAGCGAAAAAGAGGAGGGTGACCACTACTCCCGCGGCTAGGCCAATTAGACCGAAAAAGCCTGTGAGCAAGAGGGTCATCAGCCTGAACAACCGGATTGCTAAACCGAATTCGAGACTGGGGGTAGCAAAGGTGCCAATGGCCGCTAAGGCCGTATAGAGGATCGTCTCTTCGTTGAACAGCCCCACCTTAACAGCAAAGTCGCCAAGGAGGATGGCGCCCACAATACCCAAGGAAGTGGCCAGGGCGTTGGGTGTGTGAATAAAAGCCATCCGCACAAGGTCAAGGCCGAGCTCCAAAATGATAAACTGGGCAAAGAGGGAAAGGGTGGTCGGGCCCTTCGGTCCCAAGAAGTGCAAAGCCTCGGGCAGGATGTCTTTGTCCATGACCAAGGCCAGCCAGAGGGGGGTGACGATGAAAGACAGGACCATCCCCAGGGTCCGCACCCAGCGAAGATAAGTCCCGACGACCGGGTGCTGGAAATACTCCTCCGCGTGCTGGGTAAAATGCCAGGCGGTGGCCGGGGCCAAGGCGACCGCGGGGGTGGTATCGACGATAATGGCCACATGTCCTTCAAGGAGGTGGGCCGCGGCCACGTCCGGCCGCTCAGTATAACGTATCTTGGGCAAAGGGTTGATGGTCGCGCTGACGATGTATTCTTCCAAGCTTTTGATCCCCATCGGCAAACCCTCAACGCCCACATCCTCGATGCTTTTTTCAATTTCCTCGACAAGCCCTGGCTCCGCCAAGTCTTCGATGTAAACGATGACGACATCGGTTTGGGACCTCTTCCCGGCCTTCAGCGCTTTGCAGCGAAGGCGCGGGTCGCGCAGACGCCGCCGCAAGAGGGCTGTATTGAAAATTGAAGTCTCAACAAAGCCGTCCCGGGAGCCCCGGGTCACCCGTTCCAAATCGGGCTCCTCGATGCTCCGGATGGGATATTCGCGCGCATCGATGATTATCGCCTGGTCCAATCCGTCGATGAGCAAGACCAAAGGCCCCGAGATGACCTGGAGGATTACCTCATCCAAATCATCTGAGGTATCCACCTCGAAATAGGGGAGGCCCTTTTGCAGAATCTTCTCGAGGGGATCCGGCAAGACATCCTCCCGAGTGAGGGCCATGAGGGTTCGCATGATGTCAACGGTCACGTGGTCTTTGATCAGTCCATCGACGAAAACCAAGGCCGCATCTTTGCCGCCGATACTTATCCGACGGAGAATCAAGTCAAAACTGATATCGATCCCCAGCTCATCGGTCAAAACAGCGATGTTTTCTTCTAGATCCTTCTCCAGCTTGCGGGCCATCTGTAACCCACCTCCGCCATGAAGAAAAGCGTCCTTAAGGACGCTTCCTCTTCTTCCCCTCCAGGAGGGAGAGTTGCCTAGCGTACCACTGTTGGCACGAAAAGGTCGATAATACCAATGACTAAGGCCGCCAGCAGGGCTCCAAAGACGGTCACCGACATGCCGGGCACGACAAACTGGGCTGCCCAGATGACAATCGCCGAGACTAAAAAGCCCACAATGCCCCGGCTATAGGGGGAAACTCGCTTCCCCAAAGTAGTTTCGATCACCCACCCGATCAAGGCAATGACCACGGCCGCAAGCAACGCATGCCAGAAGCTCATCGTTCGAAACCCGGGAACTAAGAATCCCACCAGCATCAACACCAGGGCGGAAACGATGAACCGCACAACGACTCCCATCCACTCCACTCAGAATCACCTCCAGGTTCTTTCTCGTCCCGTATTTTTCCCCTTCCTGGGGGGATTATGCGAGGCAAGACTCCTTTTTCCTGAAAAATGGCGGTGGGGAGACGATCCCCACCCTAGTCAGTTCCTTCTACCCGAAAGGCTATCTGTACATCCGCCTTGTAGTCGACTATATTTCCCGCTTCGTCCACATCTCCGGTCCAGTTGAGCACCTCAACGCCGCTAATGTTGCGGATGGTCTTAGATGCTTCTTGGACCGCCTGTTTCACTGCATCTTCCCAGCTCGTTTGGGATTCGCCAACCAATTCGACCACTTTGATTACCGTCACCTCATCACTCCTTCGACAAGACTTCCTCCCTTATCATTCCCTCCTAACGAGGATTCTAATCCCACAGGCTACGGCTCCCAAACCCCCGGATACAGCCAGTAAAGGAGGGACCCTGCCGTTTTGCCTAAAATAAAAGCCAGGAGCAAGACCCGCAAGGAATCCTGTAACGAAAGGCGCCGCCCAAGTACGGGCAGCACATTCAATACTTCCGTAAGGGCGCCGGCAAAAAGACCGACGAAGATGCCCATGGCAAGGCCGAGGATGACCATGATCCAAGGCGGCAGGCCCAATCCCCCGTCAAGACCGTCGACGAGGGCGGCCAAGGTGCCGCCGGCGATGATGGCCCTTTCCAGGCCTCGCACCCGATCATTTATGCCTGTTAGGTGCACTAGCCGGGGAATAATGTCCAGGACAGTCAAGAAGGCGACAAACCCCGCCCCCACGGCAATCCCTTCGGCAAGGCCCAGGACGACGACGGCAAGTAGGGTCACCCTTTGCCGCCCTCCTTGCTCCCCTGCCTTTGGGCCCGGTGGATGATGTGCTTGTTCACATTTTCCAAGTAGCAATCGATTTCGACTTCCAGGGGGCTCGGTTCTGCCCTTCGCCTTCGGGAGAGTTGATTGAAAAAGACGGCCATCCCCAGTCCCACGCCGATGGAATAGGCGGCTTGCATCGGCAAAGGATAAAGCACGGAGCGGCCCGTAAGTAGGCGATAAATGGTGCGATGGACCTGAGCCATCCCCACATCGGCGTGGAAATTCATCAGGGCCATGCCCGCCCCGATGAAAAGCAGCAGCCAAATCAGGGCGAAATACAACAAGCTCCACAAGTTGGATTGCTTTTTGGGTCCATCGACGGAGATGATGACCGCGGCGGGACCGAAGGGGAATACCCGCAAGTCGGGATTGGTCTTGCGAATGGCTTTGATCACATCGAGGGTGGAGATGACCTGCAGGGAACCTAGGGGGCCCTGGACAGTCCCCACTGGGATCTGGGCCACTTGATCTTCCACTTCAGGGTCGGTTGCGATCTCAGCGATCTGGCCCACGGTCAGCAAATCGCCAGGCCGCGCGGCGATCCGCTCCCTTATCCGCATATACAGCTCCCTATCTTCCACCATGACCTCGCCCCTTTGTCCTCCTAGTCTTCGCCAAAGGGGCGGGCCCCATTCATACCACCCTCTGGAAGACCCGCAGCCAGTTCTCCCAAAGGATTAAACTTAGCTCCCTTTGGGAAAGGCCCGCCTCATCGAGGGCCTTGATGAGTCGGGGCGTTTTGGTCACATCCTCCAGCCCCGCGGGAGCAACATCGATGCCGTCAAAATCTGACCCCAGCCCCACATGCTCAGGACCGACAAGCTCGGCCACATAGAGGATGTGGCGGACCACATCCTCGATCCGGGCCTGGGGTGCCGCGGTCAAGAAGGGAGGATAGAAATTGATGCCGATGACTCCGCCCCTAGCCGCAATGGCCTTGATTTGGTCATCGGTCAGATTCCGGGGATGATCCATCAAGGCGCGGCAGTTGCTATGGGTGGCCACCCACGCCCCTTCGTTCATTTCCATAGCATCCCAGAAGCCCCGGGTACTTAAATGGGATACATCTAGGACCATCCCAAGCCTTGCGGCCTCCCTCACCACCAGCCGTCCAAGTCTGGTCAGGCCGCCGCCGCTTGTTTCATCACCCACCCCATCGGCCAGATCGTTGCGCAGATTCCAGGTCAAAGACAGGCAGCGGACACCTAAAGCATACAAGGCCTCCAAGAGCTCCGGACTACCCTCGAGGGCATCACAGCCTTCCAGGGCGAGGAGCACCCCGAGGTTGCCGCCGGCTAGTCTCCCCCAGTCCGCGGCTTCTCTAATCACGAAGGCCCCAGGATACTCCTTGAGGGCTCTATACAGGTCGGCGATGCCGATGAGCACCTGATTGAGGGGCGAGAGTCCTTTCTCCCTGCTGCTGCATAGGGCTAGAACCTGGCAAGCCACCCCGCTAGCTCTTGCCCTGGGCAAGTCCCATTGGCCTTCCCCCGATTCTTCCCAAATGGTCCGCCCTTGTTCTCGAGCAGTCATCAAAGCGTCACAGTGGGCATCAAAAACATAAAGCAAGGGCCAATCCCTCCTGCCGGGCAGAAAAATAAGACTCGCCTGTGATCCAGACGAGCCCCCTCCCTGATGATGACCTATTAACGCGGCTGAACGATCAGCTTGATCGCGGTTCTCTCTTCACCGTCGATGATGATGTCAGTAAACGCCGGGATACAAACCAGATCAATTCCGCTTGGGGCAACAAACCCCCTGGCAATAGCCACCGCCTTCACTGCCTGATTGATGGCCCCCGCCCCGATGGCTTGGATTTCAGCTCCTCCCTTTTCCCTGACAACGCTGGCCAATGCTCCGGCGACCGAGTTGGGGTTGGACTTGGTCGATACCTTCAGGACTTCCACAAACGCTACCCCCTCCGGTGGTGTCAATTGTCTGCCATTGTACTAAGATATTATCTATTACCTAGCAAAAACCCTTTTTTGTGGAAGCAATTTTGTCTATTTAGTCTCGTCATTCACTTCCCAGATGCGTTCGATCCCTACAGCCTTGCCTGATGCCGGATCGATATCGATGATGGCCGCTCCCAAAACCACCGGGCCGCCGGCCACGACAAAACGAGCCGGCAGTTGGGTATGGAAGCGTTCCAGAATGACTTCTTTCTTGATGCCGATCACCGAGTCAATAGGACCCGTCATTCCCAAATCAGTTATGTAAGCCGTGCCCTGGGGAAGAATGCGGGCGTCGGCCGTCTGCACATGGGTATGGGTGCCGACAACCGCGCTTACCTTTCCATCGAGATGCCATCCCATCGCCACCTTCTCCGCGGTGGCTTCAGCATGGAAGTCCACAATCACCACCGGTATCTTGTCGCCGATCTGTCCGAGCACTCTAGTTGCCGCCCGGAAGGGACAGTCCAGCTCGCCCATGAAAACCCTGCCCGCCAGATTCAGAACGCAGAGGGGAACATCGTTGCATTGGAATACCCCCCATCCCCGGCCAGGCACCCCCGGGGGATAGTTTTCCGGGCGCAGTATTCTCGGGTCTTCCTCAAGGAACTGGTAAATCTCCCTCTTGTCCCAGATATGGTTGCCGCTGGTTAGGACATCAACCCCCATCGCGAATAATTCCTCCGCCACTGGAGCAGTGAGCCCAAATCCCCCGGCCGCATTCTCTCCGTTGCAAATGACAAAATGGATGTCACGTTCCTTTCTCAACTTGGGAAGGACCCGTCGCAACAGATTGCGACCCGGCCGACCGACCACATCGCCTATCATCAGGACCCGCACCGAAATGTCTCCTCCATCTACGAAATTATGGACGGAACCTCAACAAGGATCGCCGTCGGCTCTCGTTAGCTATGATGACACGACCTTCTTCTCGAAATCCAAAGACTTCTCTGCCACTCCGCTCCAAGCGCACCTCCGCTAGGATCTCCTCCATCATTTCCTGTTGAAAGACCCGTTCATCTTCATCAAGGAAAGGCGAATCCACCATCAACTCCTCGAGGAAGCCCTCCCGCAGCACGCCTACCAGGACCCCCAGTTCGCCCGGGGTGAGACTGTCCACATCCCGTTCAACGTGCAACTGGGTGAGTTCATCCCATACTTCATGGGAAAACCGACAAACCTCAATAGGGTCTTCCGACTGAAATAGGTCCCAGTAGACCCCCAAGGCCTCCTGCAGGTGCTGCGTCAAGGAGGACACTTCCTCCGCCGTCAGCCTCCTGGTGATGGTGAAGGAAAGGGTTAATGATCGCGAGCGGGGCCGGAATTTGACCGTTGCTACTTCTGGAAAGCAAACCAGCAAAGAGACAAGAAACTGCGCCGAATTGGACAGTTCATCCGTCGTCCCCTCCCTGAGCAAATGGCTAATCATCATGACCCCTCCCCTACAAGTCATAGGCGGGGCAGTGCCCCGCCTCCCTTGCCTTACTTCGCATAATCAATCGCTCGGGTTTCCCTAATCACCGTCACTTTGATTTGACCTGGGTACTCCAGTTCTTGCTCAATCCGTTTGGCGATGTCCCGGGCCACTTTGACGGCCTCGAGATCATCGATCTTATCGGGTTTGACCATGATGCGGATCTCCCGCCCAGCCTGGATGGCATAGGCCTTTTCCACCCCATCAAAGGAATCGGCAATGCCTTCCAGCTTCTCCAACCTCTTAATATAGGCCTCGAGGGTCTCCCGCCGAGCTCCAGGACGAGCCGCGGAGATGGAGTCGGCAGCTGCCACCAGCACAGCCTCTACCGTCTGCATTTCGATATCTCCATGGTGACAGGCGACTGCATGGATTACTTCTGGATCTTCTTTGTACTTCTTCAGCAGGTCGACGCCGATTTGGACGTGGGTGCCTTCAATCTCATGGTCTACCGCCTTGCCGATATCGTGGAGAAGGCCTGCTCGTCTGGCCAATTTCTCATCGGCCCCCAGTTCAGCGGCCATGATCGCCGCCAGGGACGCGACTTCGATGGAGTGTCGCAAGACGTTTTGCCCATAGCTGGTGCGGAAGCGCAAGCGCCCGAGCATACGCACGAGCTCCGGATGCAGTCCGTGGACATTGGCTTCAAATGTGGCCTGTTCGCCTTCCTCCCTGATGATGGTTTCCACTTCTTTCCTAGCCTTCTCAACCATCTCTTCAATGCGAGCAGGATGGATCCGCCCGTCAGTGATCAGCTTCTCGAGAGCGATGCGGGCGATCTCCCGACGCACAGGATCAAAGCCAGACAGAATTACCGCTTCCGGCGTGTCATCAATGATCAAATCGATGCCAGTTAAAGTCTCGAGGGTCCGGATGTTCCTCCCCTCGCGGCCGATGATCCGCCCCTTCATCTCGTCGTTGGGCAAACTGACGACCGAAACGGTCGTTTCCGCCACATGGTCAGCAGCATAGCGCTGAATGGCCAGGGCGATGAGCTTGCGAGCTCGTTTTTCCCCTTCTTCTTTGGCCTGATTCTCGATTTCCTTAATGAGCATGGCGGCATCCTGCCGGACGTCCTGTTCCACCCTTTGCAGCAGAAGCTCTCTGGCTTCATCGGAAGTCATGTTGCTTAGACGCTCGAGGACCCTCGTCTGCTCCAACATGACCTCTTCAACTTCCCGCAGGCGCCGCTCCAGGTCGGCTTGTTTGCGATTCAGGTGCTGCTCCCTATCCTCGATGCTTTGGGTGCGGCGATCGACGATCTCTTCCCGCTGGAGCAAGCGCTTCTCTAGTTGCTGCAGATCCCCACGGCGCTCCCGCACTTCCCGGTCGAGATCCCTGCGCAACCGATGGGCCTCTTCCTTCGCTTCCAGAAGCAGCTCCCGTTTGCGGGCCTCTGCTTCCTTTTCCGCATCGGCCAGCATCTTCTTGACGGCTTCTTCGGCCGATGCGATCTTGGCCTCAGCCAGGTATTTGCGAACGGCGTAGCCGGCTACGCCAGAGCATAGCGCAATCAGTATGATCAAAGCTGCTACTATTGTCTTCACCTCCCTATGCATAACTTTCTTGCAGAAACAAGCCGAGTACTGAGACTCGGCTTGTGGCAGTCAAGCTCACTCCAACTGGAGTGACTATTGGTCGTCTGGCACCCGCCATATCGGTCCCATTGTACTGTCTTTCCCATACGGTGTCAAGCAAGGGGGCCATCCATAAGCTCACGAACAACCTTGCTGATGATACCGAACGCGAAACCCCTGCGAGCAAGGTAAGCCGCCAGTTTCCGCGCCGCTGCTTCGGGGGCGTCTCCGCAGTAGCGAAGCATCCGCTGTCTGGCTAGCTCCCGGGCGATGGCGTGCTCCTGCTCATCCTCGGGAGACAGGTCCGCCATCTCCTCATCGACGATTTGCCTTTCCACACCCCTGGCCAACAAGTCCTGCCGCAGCCGGTGATATCCGCTTTTCCGCCGGCGCCACGCAATCCATTGCCGGACGAAGCGCCGATCGTCAATATAGCCAAGACTTGTTAGCCTCTGCAGGGTATGGGCGATTACCCCTTCGCCATACCCTCTGCTTGCCAAGTAGGCGGCCATCTCCCCCCGGGTCCGGTCCCGCTGGGCTAGATAGCGAAAGGCCTTTTCTAGGGCTTCTTTCTCTGATTGCTCAGCTTTCATTCCTTATCCTCGGTTCCTTCCGAAGCAGCCTCCTTGCCAGCGGCAACCAAGCCAACGGCTTCCCTAGCCTTGCGCTCAATCTCCATGGCCACTTCAGGATTCTCCTTCAGGAATGTCTTGGCATTCTCCCGCCCCTGTCCCAACCGCAGATCGCCGTAGGAATACCAGGCGCCGGTCCTGGTGACGATATCCAAGCCGGCGGCAACATCGAGGATGTTGCCTTCCTTAGAAATGCCTTCTCCATACATAATGTCGAATTCTGCTTCCCGGAAAGGCGGAGCTACCTTGTTCTTGACAATCCTAACCCTAGTTCTGTTGCCGATGGTTTCCGTACCCTGTTTGATGCTCTCGATTCGCCGGATCTCCATCCTAACAGAAGCATAAAACTTCAGGGCTCTGCCTCCGGGGGTGACTTCGGGATTGCCAAACATGATCCCTACCTTCTCCCGGATCTGGTTGATGAACACAACGGTAGTACGCGACTTATTAATGGCCCCGGTCAGTTTTCTGAGTGCCTGGGACATCAACCTTGCCTGCAGCCCAACGTGAGAGTCGCCCATCTCGCCTTCGATTTCCGCCCGGGGAACAAGGGCAGCCACCGAATCCACCACGACCACATCCACCGCCCCGCTGCGAACTAAAGCCTCGGCGATCTCCAAAGCCTGTTCCGCGGTGTCCGGCTGGGAAATCAGCAAAGTGTCCAGGTCCAAGCCTAATCGTTGGGCATAGTTCGGATCTTGGGCATGTTCCGCGTCGATGAAGGCGGCGATGCCGCCCTCCTTTTGGGCCTCAGCCATAATGTGCATGGCCAGAGTAGTCTTGCCCGACGCCTCCGGTCCAAAGATCTCCACTACGCGCCCCCGGGGCACACCCCCTACCCCCAGGGCAATATCCAAGGCTAATGAGCCGGTAGGAATCACTTCGACGTTAAGCTTATCCGAAGCTTCCCCCAGTCTCATGATCGAACCTTTGCCAAACTGCCTCTCGATCTGCAGCAGGGCTAACTCCAACGCTTTCTGCTTTTCAGTCAAGCCCCTTCTCCTCCCATCCCTCAACTTCCCCATGGCCTGCCAACGGAAACTGGTGTAGACGGGTATAGACCGGTCCACTGCGGGTAAGGGTGCTTTGCATCAAGCTAACCTTTTCCACGGTAAACCTGCCCAGTTTGAGGTCCGCTGTTTTCAAGGCCGGGATGGCCTGGGCATCCTTCACGCGCCCGATGGTAAGATGGGGTCGAAACGGCTGCTTTTCGGGAGGAAACTCCTTCCTCACCGACTCGGCAAGGGCGCACAGCTCTTCTTTCCCCTGCCCGACGCCGATCCAGATCACTCGCGGGCGGCTCACCGATGGAAATGCCCCGATGCCGGCCAGCTCTACCCTAAACTGGGGAAAGCCCCGCATTCCGCGCTCGATCGATCCTACTATTCTGTCGAGATCGTTAACGGATACCTCTCCCAGGAATTTCAGGGTAAAGTGGAGGTTATAGGGTTCAACCCATTTGACCCTTTGCCAACCATCCCTGGCTAGTTGTTCTTGAACGGCAACGACCCCTGGGGCGAGCTTAGGGTCCAACTCTAACGCCACAAAGGCCCTCAAACTGGCCATGAATATTACTCCCTCGCTGGATGTCCGGACATGGTTGAGCTCCACAGACTCGCTGGTTACTTCGACAAGGGGCTATTCTTTTCCTTGTCGTTCCCGAGACCCAAAGGCGAATCGCTCAAGGGTGAACCCGCCTGGCAGAGTGTCCACCTTGATCGTATCCACTGCCAAAAGTTCCAATTCCTCCCCGCCGAAATAGAGCAAGGCCATGGAAAAGGGGATGGGTTCCTTGGCCTGGAGGCTGCGGATGCCTGCAGCACCGGTTGTCCCTGCCCCAACGAGAACCTTCCCTTCGCCGCTCTTCACTCCTAGACGATGGTCATGTCCATAAAGGATGACGGGAACCTCCTCTTTAACAAGGGCCGCCACCCGATGGTTGTGCACGGCCAATACGTGGGGCTTCATGTCCGCGACCAACCCGTCGATGATCCCCGCCATCTGCTCAACCTCATTGAGGCTCATCGCCGCTGGGGAGGATCGCAGGGCGCTCCCGTCGGCTAGGCCCAAAATCCGCAGGTTATTAAACTCAACTTGCTGGCCATCGAGCACAACCACATTGGTCCCCTCCCGCAGGCGCCCAACCACCTCCGGAGTTTCGTGGTTGCCGGGAACGAATAAGTAGGGAACCCCCAGCTCTTCAATCCTGTCGACAAGCCCCAGCTCCAGGGGAGTGCCAAAGTCCGTCAAGTCCCCCGTATCGATGATCAGATCCACGGCAAAACTAGCGGCCACCTGTTGGACGAAGTCGAAGGCGGCCACATTGTTATGGATATCGGAGACATGGAGGACCTTGAGAGCAGGTTCAGCCACCCCCAGGGGCTCTAGTTCCTGCACCCGTTCATAGAGGGAATAAAGATTGGAAGCCAGGACTTGAAGCTGATCGCCAAGTTCCCCAACCCGCTGCCAGCTGTCCTGCAAGAGGCCCACCATCCACGGGGCCGCCTCCAGGACCCCGGTGTATTCCGGCTGGGCAAAGGCGGCCGGATCGAAACTCAGTGCGACCGCCCCGGCAAGGAGCAAGAAGGCGATCGCCCCTACGGCCAATCCTCCGGCCAAGGCGCGCCAGGACCGCTCGCCGACGAGCCATACCCCAAGCATCCCGCCGAGGGCCATGAGCAAGCATGCTTTCAGTAGGAACAACCCAAGGGCGCCGCGAGCGAGCCCAACGATCTGGACCAGGACCTCCTCGGGGCTCCCCGTCGGAAAAGCCATATCCCTGATTAGGCTCAGATCAATGCTTTCCAGGGTCACTTGCAGGGTTAACGGCAATCGATGGGTCGGCGCCTCCACCACACCTAAGGGAGGAAGGGCCAAGCGGGTCTTCCCCGCCAGGCCCGCGAGAAACTGCGCTCGCATCTCGATCTGCAAAGCCCCGACCCGGTAGCTTAAGCTGCCGGCCAGGTTAAGCAGCAGGAGGGCTCCCACTAGGGCGACGAGTACGGGTAGGAGGCGCTGTTGGCGAGAGTTGCTAAACATCATTGCAGGTGCAGGCGCAACAAATTGAGAGCCGCCTGGGAAGCCCGATACTTAACCTCCTCCCTCTGACCCGAGAAGGTGTGCTTCTCAACTATACAGTCGCCGTCGGAGGCTAGGGCCAAATACACAAGTCCCACCGGCTTCGTCGGGGTTGCTCCCCCAGGGCCCGCAATCCCGGTGATGGCGAGGCCCAAGTCCGCATCCCCAACCAATCGCACCCCGCGAGCCATTGCTTCGGCAACTTGAGGGCTGACTGCTCCGTACTCTTCCAAAAGCTCATCAGGTACATCGAGGAGCTCCTTTTTCGCCTCATTGCTGTAGACAATCAGTCCTTGCCGGAAGAAAGCAGAGCTCCCCGGAATGTTGGTCAGCCTGTGGGAGACGAGGCCTCCTGTGCACGACTCGGCAACGGCCAGGACAAGCCCCCGGCTAATCAGCTTCTCCGCCACAACGCCTTCCAAGGTATCGCTGTCAACGCCGTAGACGGCATCACCTAAACGCTCCCGGAGCCTGGCTTCCAAAGGTTCAATCAAGGCCAGGGCTTCCTCTGCTCCGGCGGCCGCCGCGGTCAGTCGCAGGCGCACCTCCCCTAGTCCCGCGTAGGAGGCGATGGTGGGATTAGTCTGCTCCTTAATTATATCGGCGATGGCAGCTTCCGCGGCCGACTCCCCAAGTCCCGTTAGCAGCAGCATTCGGGACTTGATCACCCGCTTGTCTCCCGTGCTGGCAAAAAGCCGGGGCACCACTTCTTCTTCGAACATGGTCTCCAGTTCCCGGGGCACCCCCGGCATGCAGACAATGGTCCGCCCTTGATAGCGGGCCAGAATACCCGGGGCAGTGCCTCGCCGATTGGCGATGAAATCGGCGCCATCTGGCCGATAGGCCTGACGACGGTTGTTGTCCGTCATGGCACGGCCAATCCGGGAAAAATAGGCCTCCAGATGCCGAACGGCGGCTTCATCTAGGACGAGGCGGTCCCCCAACACCTCGGCTAAAGCCTCCCGGGTAATATCATCCATGGTGGGGCCAAGCCCCCCCGACACGAGCACCAAATCTGACCGGGACAAGGCCAGCTGCAACGCCGCCACCAAGCGGACCTGGTTGTCCCCCACCGTCTGCCGGTGGTAGACGTCAACGCCCAATTCAGCAAGTCGCCTGCCAAGAAAAGCCGCATTCGTGTCAACGATCTCGCCTAGCAATAATTCCGTCCCAACTGAAATGATTTCCGCCCGCACATCCTCCACCATCCCTAATTAGAAATCCCATAAGTTTTACATGTGCCCTCACTAAATTCCTGCGACCTTTAAGCACTCTTCCGGGACTCTTGCAACATCTTGCGGAAATCTGTTCCATCGATCCTTTCTTCTCTTATTAATAGCTGGGCAACGTGCTCGAGGACGCGCCGTTCCTGATTTAGGCAATTAAGGACGGACTTTTCTGTTTCCTTCAGGATGCGATCGACGGCTTCGTGCAATTCCCTCGGGGGCAAGTCCTCTTTGCTGACGATTCCCAAATGGGATAAGCCCCCGAAGACCATTTGTTTGGCAAGCTCGATGGCCCGCTCAAAATCGCCCATAGCCCCGGTGCTCCTAGAGCCCAAAGCGATTTCTTCAGCGACAGCTCCACCAAGGCAAATGGCAATCTGCCCCAGGATCTCCTCCCGGGTGTAAAGATACCGTTCATCGACCGGAGCCTGCCTAGTGTAACCCAGGGCTTGTCCCCGGGAAGTAATGGAGACTGCCATCACTGAACCTGGCTGGACGTACTCCCCGACTAGGGCATGGCCAACTTCATGATAGGCTATTCGCCTCAGCTCCTCCTCGGAAGGACGCCGCTGCAGCTTCTCCCCCATCATCACTTTGTCGATGGACTCTTGCAGCTCTTCCCTGCCGATGTCATCCTTGTTGCGCCGCATGGCGAGGATAGCTGCTTCATTGGCCAAGCTCTCCAAATGGGCGCCGGAGAAGCCAAAAGTATCCCGGGCCAGCTCTTCCAGATTCACATCATCGGCTAAAGGTTTGCTTCGCATATGGATCTTGAGAATCTGCAACCTCCCTTCCCGGTCGGGCAGATCCACCCGCACCACCCTGTCAAAACGGCCGGGGCGAAGCAGGGCTGAATCTAATAGGTCCGGTCGGTTGGTCGCTCCCACCACCAGGATCGACACCTTATCGTCGGTATTCATCCCATCCATCTCCACCAACAGCTGGTTCAGGGTCTGATCATATTCCAGATGGGAGCTGTGTTTGCCCCGTTTGCCCCCCAGCACCTCGATTTCGTCGATGAAGATCACCGCCGCCTGTTTCCCCAGCTTCTCCGCTAAGGAGCGGGCCTTGGCAAACAGGGAGCGAATCCGCTGAGCCCCAACACCCGCGTACATCTCAACAAACTGGGACCCGCTGGTGGCCAAGAAGACTGAATCGGTGTAGCTTGCCGCCGCCTTGGCCATCAAGGTCTTGCCCGTGCCCGGTGGGCCCACCAAGAGGATGCCTTTCAAAGGGCGAATGCCCATCCTCTTGACTTTATCCCGATAGCGGATGAAATCCAACGCCTCCACCAGCTCTCTCTTGGCCACTTCCTGGCCGCCCACATCGGCAAAGGTAATGTTGGATACCACATCTAGATCTTGGGAGCCTCCCAACATCTCAAAGCGGCGCCCCCTGCCTTCGGTCATGTAATAAATAAGGAAGGCCGCTCCGCCCAATACGATGAAAGGGGTTATGTCATAGCCTTGGGTGGCTGCAAAAACTAAGGCTGCCATGAGTACACCGAGGGCAACTTCTTTGATCAACCCCTTGCACCTCCAATTCGTCCCGCGGCAGGCATGCGAGGGATGATTTCATACAAGTAGGCATCGTCCTTGGCTAGTTGAACATAGACATTATCTCCGTCAACGTAAAACCGGCCCTCTTCAAGGCCTGCTCCTTCGGCCAAGGCCTCCAGTTGCCCGGCCATCTGGGCAAAGCGCCCGGTGGCAATGCCTTCAGCGATGATGAAGTGCATATCGTAGAACACCTCGCTGAGAAAAGGATTCCGGTTGTCTTTGATATGGATAGTCACTTTCCCATCGCCAAGGAGCTCTCTGCCTACCCCCACTAAGTCCAGATAGGTTGTCCGCAAGTTCTCCACGGGTGCGACTTGAAATTCCAGATGGAGCTGGCCCTGGCGTCTTTCAATCTGGACTTCTTCTACCCCGGCAACATCACGGAATGATTCCTCTAAAGGCTTGACTACCTGCCAGCGATAGAAGAGTTGTTGACCGGAAAATAGCAGTCCTAGTACGGCTAGGAAAAATATGAGGATGATTTCCACCCTTAAGCCCCGGATCTGCATGTTTCCTCTCCTTTCCCCCTCAGCCTGTCCTTGAAGAACATTATAACACAGGAAGAAGGGCCATTGGACGGGCCTTCGGTGTCAATCCCTGGCAAGGGGAGCCGCATACAAATCATACGTCCCAGCTCCAACCAGGCGGGCCTTGATTATCTGACCAGGTTGGAGATGAACGCCCGGCAAGTGGGTAATGCCGTCCACTTCCGGAGCTTGACCCCTCGTTCGACCCCAAGAGCCGCCCTTTCCCCCGCCTTCGATCAAGACTTCCGTCCTGCTGCCCAAACGAGCCCGGTTGCGCCTCCTGGAAATCCTCGCCTGAAGGGCCATCGCCCGCGCCCTTCTTTCCTCTTTGACTTCATGGGGAAGCTGCCCGTCAAGTCTCCCTGCGGAGGTCCCCTCTTCCTGGGAGTAAGTGAACACACCTACATGGTCAAACTCCACATATTCCATGAACCGCAAGAGCTCCTCGAATTGGGCCTCAGTCTCCCCAGGAAATCCCACAATGAAGGTGGTGCGAAGGACAATTTCCGGGATCTGGCGCAAAGCCTTGATGAGCTTTAGGATGGTTTCTTTGCCGCCGCGCCTTCCCATTCTCTTCAAGATAGGGTCGCTTATATGTTGGAGAGGCAGGTCCACGTAACGACAGACCTTCTCTTCTTCAGCCAAGACCCTGATGAGTTCGGGGGTAAAACCGGTGGGGTAAGTGTACAAGAACCGCACCCATTCCAATCCCTCCACCCGGGCAAGCCTTCTCAAGAGCTCCGAAAGCATCGGCCGTCCATAGCGGTCTACCCCGTAGGCAGTCGTATCCTGGGCAATCAGGATCACTTCGCGGGCGCCCGCCGCAACCAACCTCTTGGTCTCCTCTAGGATCGACCTTATCGATCGACTGCGCAGCTTGCCCCGCACCTGAGGGATGACGCAATAAGTGCAATGGCGGTGACACCCCTCGGCAATCTTAACGTAAACGCTATGCCCTGCCCCCGTAGTCAGTCTAGGCATCCGGTGGTCGTACAAAGCTGTCGGCTCGCCGACCCAAACCACCTTGTCGCCGCTGAAGACCCGGCGAATCGCCTGGGGCAAGCGGTGAATCTCCCCCGTCCCCAAGAGTGCGTCGATCGCGGGGAGATCTTCCAGGAGTGACTCCCCATAGCGCTGAGCCAAACACCCGGCCACGATCAAGGCGCGACACTTGTCCTTCTTGTTTTCGGCAAGTTCTTTGATTGTCTGGAGGGACTCCTGCCTCGCAGCATCGATGAAGGTGCAAGTATTGACAACGAGTACGTCCGCTTCCTCCTCGCGGAAAGTGATGCCGAAGCCTTCTTGAGTCAGTATGCCTAAGGCCACTTCAGTATCAACTAGGTTCTTAGCACATCCCAGCGAGACGAATCCAACGCGAATCGGCTCCATTCTCTCGGCTCCTTCCAACAGCAAAGCCCCAGTCGACTGGCTGGGGCTAGCAAGCTTCTATTTGCTTAATCGATCAAACCCCGACCTTGACCACGTTCACAGCCTGGGGGCCACGGTTTGAATCAACTATGTCGAATTCAACCTCCTGCCCGTCCTCAAGACTCTTGAAACCTTCGTCTTGAATGGCTGAGTAATGAACGAAAACATCCTCCCCGTCTTCCCGTTCGATGAAACCATAGCCCTTCTCAGCATTAAACCACTTGACCGTGCCTCGCACCATTAAGCTAATTCCTCCCTGCTTACAGATTCGGACGTCAACCGTCCACCTGTAGTATCGCCCATCATGGAGGACCTTAGTCTCCAAGATTTTCTCGAACTAACAAAAAAGCCCTAGGAACAAAGGAGCGGTAACCAGCCTCGTTGTGTTGGTGCGAGCATCGATCCCACAACATGGAGTTACCGCCAATGGCCACAAACCGGAACAGCTATTTGCGACAAAGCTAAATGGTGGACCCGAGGGGATTCGAACCCCCGCCCTCTGCAATGCGAATGCAGCGCTCTCCCATCTGAGCTACAGGCCCACCGCTGCGATCATTATACAACAACAAATGGCGTTTGCCAACTGAAAAGTCCCCACTGACTGTGTCAAGAGTTTGTGGGTAAGTCTCCCGATCCCCGAATGGCTGTCAAAGATGATTATCAAATGTTGCAATCGTGACTCAAACGATGTAGGAAATGTGACATGCCTCCCGACCGAGTTCGGCCAGTATTCATAATGGGGGAATGAACCACCTGAATGCCCAGGCTACCTGAGGGTGCTTTGAACCTCTTCAATGAAAGACTGGCCACCATAGGCTCAGGCAATGCCAAGGTAAGCCCTTTTTACCTCGGGATCCACTAAGATATCGTGACTGGACCCCTGGAGAACAATTCTCCCTGTTTCCAGCACGTAGCCCCGATCAGCAACTTG
>JAAYLV010000013.1 GCA_012521755.1 Bacillota bacterium
GTGACCGCGGTGGCCAAGGCCAACATCATGAAGTACACCGATGGGTTGTTCTACCGGGTGGCCAGGGAGGTGGCCGCGGAGTACGAGGGCCGGATCGCCTACGAAGAGGTGCTGGTCGACAACATGTGCATGCAGCTGGTGCAAAAGCCGGAGCTGTACGATGTCCTGGTCATGCCGAACCTCTACGGGGACATCGTCTCCGATGTGGCTGCCGGATTGGTGGGGGGACTGGGCGTTGCCCCCGGGGCGAACATCGGCGATGGCATCGCCATCTTCGAACCGACCCACGGTTCGGCGCCCAAGTATAAAGGTCAAAACAAGGCCAATCCGACGGCCCTCATCCTCTCCGGCGTCATGATGCTGAGATACCTGGGAGAAGGGGAAGCTGCCGACCGGCTGGAAAAGGCTGTTGCGGCCGTCATCGCCGAGGGCAAGTACGTAACTTACGACATGAAGCCCCACCGGGATGATCCCACCGCCGTGGGCACCAGCGAAATGGCTGATGCCATCATTGCGGCGATGGAGAAATAGGCTTTCGGGGTGTGGTGGATTGGCATCGGTCTTGTTTCGCCTAGGGCCAATTAATGTCTATACCTTTGGCTTCACTTTATCTTTAGGTTTTTTGACAGCCACCTTCATCGCCGCCGGGGAGGCCCGGCGGCGGGGCTTATCCGATGAGGAGCTGGTCAATGCCGCATTGCTCATTATGGCCGCGGGCCTCATCGCGGCCCGGCTGATCTACGTTTGGGCCAACTGGGAATACTTTGCTGAGGATGCCAGTGAGATCTGGCACCTGGCATCGGGGGGCCTTTCTTTCCACGGCGGCCTGTTGGGGGGGCTGGCCGCCGCCCTGATCTTTGCTCGCCTCCGGGGCTGGTCTTTCCCCGATCTTGCCGATTGCGCAGCTTTGGGCCTTTCCCTTGGCTATGCCTTGGCCAGGGTTGGCTGTCATGTGCCTGGGCGCCCCACCGCGATGCCCTGGGGAGTGGCGGTCAATGGGATGAAGGTCCATCCTCAAGGGGTCTACGCCGTAATGGCCAGCTACGCCATCTTCGTTTTCCTTTGGAAGCTCAGGCTCCAGACCAAGTTCAGGGGACAGCTTTTTGTCGTCTGGTCCCTTGCCTATGGAGTCAGCCGCTTTTTCATCGAGTATTTCCGCTACGGGCGCCTGTGGGGCCCTTTCACCCTCACCCAATGGGGGAGCCTGGCGATGATCGCCATCGGCGCCTACTTGTGCCGGCGCTGGGAAGGTGAACCTCCTCCCTATCCCCGTCCCCGAAGCGTGTCTTTCACCCGGCAGGAAGCCCTGCGGTGGCTCCTGGGCCTTGCAGTTCTAATATGGTTTTACTATGCCTGGAGGGGTTGAAACCTGGATTTGTCGGTCTTAGGATCGCCGCTTGCTTTGGGGGTTTGCCCGATGGTCCCTCTCTTAACTGTGAGAGGGACGTATTATTGTGCGTCCACCTCAATCACCTCGTGGAGTCTCTCGTGCAAAGCTTCGCGACAAGGGGGCCTTGCGCCGCCGAGGGCCCGAACGCAACGGACACGAAGCTCGAGGGCATTTCATCTCTCTCGCTGATTCTCGGATAAGCTCATAGCCTGCTAGCGCCTTGTTGATTCATCCTCTCCCTCACCTCGCAAAGCCACACCTCAGCGGTCTGTCTTGGGCCGCCTATTCGATTGCCCGTTATTCTCGCAACTATCCTTACATCGTCTGGGCGGCGGCCCCTCAGACTGCTTAGCCATCTTATCTTGTTGATTTGTGGACGGCGCGCTTTGCATAGCTGCACCTTGGACTGCTCGCTAGATGGCCCACACGTAATGAATGTATTGTGATAACTAAAGATTAGTGGGTCATAGGGCGATCATAAGGCCGTTGGCCGATGTGCACAGGCAATGGCATTGTTATACACCTAACATTAGTGAACAAAAACTTCATGACACAAAGAGGAATTAGTCTAACAATGACGAAGTAAGCGGACAAAGGTAGGATGACCCATGAGTGAGGTGTGAAGATTGGATGTCCGATGTTTACGTCCTGCCTTGATGGAGGGATTTCATGGTGACGATGCCGGCCATCAACAAGCCCCAGTTAGTCGATGAGATCATTGCAACTATCACCAAGCAGATTATGGAGGGCGAGTTGAAAAAAGGCCAGAAGCTGCCTTCGGAGATAGAACTGGCAAGGCAGTTTTCCGTAGGACGGAATTCAGTCAGGGAGGCGTTTCGGGTACTGCGGGCCCTGGGCATTGTTGAAATACGGCAGGGGGATGGGACCTATATTGCTAGCGAGGTGTCGGAAGTCTGTCTAAATCCACTGATTGCCGCCCTGATGATGCAGACGGGAACGCCTATGGCTCTAATTGAACTGAGGCATCTGCTGGAACTTGGAGTCATTGAACTGGTTGTGGAGAGGGCGGATGAAGAAGACATGGAGCGGATTGAGGCAACCATCGATGCGTTCCAACAAGCGGTGGAAAGGGGCGCCGATCCTGACGAGCTGCTGGAGGAAGACCTGGAGTTTCACTACGCATTATTCGAAGCCACGAAGAATCCGATGATTGTCACCATCGGCAAGACGATCATGCAGCTGTTTGGAGTCTCCATTAAGGCGCATCTGGCCGAGAGCTTTGGGGCGAAAAGTGCTGTTGCGAACCATCGACGAGTGTTTGCAGCCATTAAGGCGCGGGACTTGCAAGAATGCAAGAAGCAAGTCCTGAAGAGCTTTGAGGTGTGGCAGACATATGTAAGAGTACCCGATTGAGGGGGAGTAGAGGTGCTAAAGACTGAATTGGAGCAAATGGCCAAACTAATTCGCCGTGACATCCTGGAGATGGTGCACGAGGCGGGGACAGGGCACCCCGGGGGCTCCCTATCAGCTGTGGAACTGGTTACTGCCCTCTATTTCGCGGAAATGAATGTCGATCCAAAAAATCCCACATGGGCCGATAGGGATCGATTCATTCTGTCTAAAGGCCATGCATGCCCTGTTTCGTATGCAGCCTTGGCCCGCAAAGGCTTTTTCCCGCTCGAAGAGCTCAAGACCCTGCGCAAGCTGAACTCCATCCTCCAGGGGCACCCCGACATGAAGAAGACTCCTGGCGTGGACATGACCTCGGGATCCTTGGGTCAAGGGCTCTCTGTCGGCTTCGGCATGGCTCTGGGGGCGAAGGTTACCGGCAAAGCTTTCCGGGTCTATGTTCTCCTAGGAGATGGAGAGCTGCAAGAAGGCTCCATCTGGGAGAGCGCGATGGCTGCCGCGAAGTACAAGCTGAACAACTTAGTGGCCATCGTTGACTGCAATGGTCTCCAAGTTGACGGCCGCTGCAGTGATGTCATGGAACTGGAGCCTTTGGCCGACAAGTGGCGGGCCTTCAATTGGGCTGTAAGGCAGATCGATGGGCATGACTTTGACCAGATTCTAGCGGCCCTTGCGTGGGCGAGGAAACAGGGCGGGCCCGTTGTGATACTGGCTCAGACCGTGAAAGGGAAGGGCGTTTCCTTCATGGAGGATGCCGTTCAGTGGCATGGGTTGGCGCCAAATAAAGAAGAACTCGAAAAAGCATTGGCCGAGATAGGGTGAAGGAGGAGGGCATGATGGGTAACCAACGGGCTGCCTTTGGGGAAGTCCTTATTGAAATAGGGCATGAAAACCCCGATGTCGTTGTGATCAATACGGACATTGCCACCTCGACCTGCGCTAATGGTTTTGCCGCAGTCTTTCCCGAACGCTCTTTCAATGTAGGCGTTGCCGAACAGAACGCTGTTACCGCGGCAGCCGGCTTGAGTACAGTTGGCCTAATTCCGATCGTCAGTACTTATGCCGTTTTTGCGACTATGCGGGCCTGCGAACAAGTCAGGACCTCCGTATGCTATCCCAACTTGAACGTAAAAATCGTGGCCAGCCATGGTGGTTTACAGGTGGGGGCCGATGGCCCGACCCATCAAGGCATCGAAGACATGTCCTTGATGCGGAGCCTGCCGAATATGACGGTGATTCATCCCTCCGATGACGTGTCCGTCAAGAAGGCGGTAAGGTCAATGGTGGCGATGAAGGGGCCGGTGTATCTGCGGGTTTGTCGGAATGACCTGCCTACCCTTTGGGACGAAAAGGATGAGTTTGTCCTCGGCAAAGGGCGGGTGTGGCGGGAGAGTCCCGACGATCAGGTGACCATAATTGCCGTTGGCTTCATGCTGTCGAGGGCGCTGCAGGCTGCTCGGGAGCTGGAGCGGGACGGCATCCCTGCCAGAGTCGTAGAGATCCACACCTTAAAACCGCTGGATGAGGAATTGATCCTGGCGTGTGCGCGAGATACGAAGGGAATCGTAACGGCGGAAGATCACAACATCATCGGTGGACTAGGAAGTGCAGTTGCTGAGGTCTTGGCTGAGGCCGGGCTGGGAACGAGGCTGGTGAGAGTTGGCATACGGGATGTGTTTGCCGAATCGGGGCCCTTTGAAGAGCTGATGGACAAGTATGGGTTAGGGGTAGCTGACATCATTGCAGCTGTTAAGAAGCTCGTTTAGAGGAGGACTTGTCATGCGTTTCAGCAATCAGGTTGCCATTGTGACAGGTGCAGGCTCAGCGCGGGGGATTGGTCGGTCGATAGCCTTGGCCTTTGCCAAGGAGGGGGCAAGGGTAGTTGTTGCTGATGTGAATCTAGATGGGGCGAAAGCTGTCAGCGAGGAGATTGCCCAATTGGGCGGCAAGTCCCTGGCCGTCAAGCTGGATGTTACGTCAGAGGAAGATGTCGCGGCAATGGTCGACCAGATCCTGGCCGAGTTTGGCAGGATTGACATCTTGGTCAATAATGCTGGGATTACGCAGCCGATCAAGGTCCTTGATACTACGGCGGAAGATTGGGATAGGATCATGGCCGTTAATCTCAAGGGAACCTTCCTTTGCTCAAGAGCAGTCATCCCCACCATGATCAAGCAGCAGTACGGCCGAATCGTCAATATTTCCTCCGTGTCGGGCAAGCGAGGTGGGGGAGTCTTCGGAGGTGCGCACTATTCGGCGGCTAAGGCCGGTGTCTTGGGCTTTGCCAAAGCTCTTGCCCGGGAGGTAGCTGCCGACGGAATTACAGTCAACAGCGTGGCTCCAGGCTTGATCGCCACGGACATTAGAGGCGGGTTAGAGCCGGAAGATGTCCAAAAGGAGATGACAAAGGATATCCCTGTGCCGCGGCTGGGGACGCCGGAAGAAGTGGCTGCCGCGGTCCTGTTCTTGGCATCTCCGGAAGCAGCCTACATCACGGGTGAAGAGATAGATATCAATGGTGGCTCCCATATGGATTAGATATAGAAAGGGGGGGGAATCCAACCAACGGCAAGTCCCATTCCTCATGTCATTAATGAAGGGGGTAACATCATGAAAAAGCGAATCATGACAGCAGTTCTGTGTCTTGTGTTCTTGATGGCCTTTGCCGGCTTTTCCATGGCCGCCGAGTACAATTTGCGACTTGGGCATGGAGCCGCGCCCGGCAATCCGCGGCACGTAGTGGCAGAGCAGTTCGCCGCATGGGTTAAAGAACAAACTGGCGGTCGCGTAGAGATTACCATCTTCCCCAGTGAGACCCTCGGCAGTGACCGGGAGATGGCTGAAGCCGTTGCCATGGGTGCTTTGGACATGAGCATCAACTCCCAGGGACCTGTCGGGACCTTCGATCCCAGGATCGGCGTCTTCGGTTTGCCCTTCTTGTTCAACAATATGGACGAAGTCTCGTACATTCTCGATGGGCCCATAGGCCAACGGCTGTCCGAGGAAATGCTCGTCCATGGCTTCCGGATTCTAGCCTATTGGGACAACGGTTTTCGCCATGTCACCAACAACATCCGGCCGATTTACGAGCCAAAAGATTTGCAGGGCCTAAAACTACGGACCCCTGAAGACGACATGACCTTGGCTATCTTTGAGACTCTAGGCGCACGGCCGGCTCCCCTGGCTTTCGGCGAGCTCTACCTGGCCTTGTCGCAAGGCGTCTTCGATGGCCAAGAGAATCCTCCCGTCAATATCTATTACACCAAGCTCTATGAGGTCCAAAAGTATCTGTCGATAACCAATCACAAGTATGAAATGAACCCATTCCTCATGAGCGAAATCACATGGAGGCGTCTGCCTGAGGATATTCGGCAGATCATCGCCGAAGGTGCCGTGAAGTTCGCCAAGGTCCATCGCGAGATGAATACGGCGGAAAACGAAGCGCTCCTCGACAAGCTGGCCGAGGTAGGCATGACCATCAATGAGGCCAACATTCCTGCCCTGCGGGAAGCGACGGCCAGTGTCTACGAAAAGTTCAAGGGTATTTACGGCGCTGACTTGATAGAGGGACTGCTGGCCGAGCTGGAAAAAATCCGGTAAGCGATGGGGGGAGGGCTTGCCCCTCCCCACTATCGATGATGTAGGGAGGGGATCATTGTGGCGCAATTGTTGGAGCGACTAAGCACAGGGCTCAATGAAATCGTCAAGCTAGTCTGCGTCATCATCGCTGTTGTCTTAACAGTCACCATTTTCATTGGCGTCATCTCCCGTTATATCTTGGGCAAGCCATTCATTTGGGAATACGAATTCTCCATTATGCTGTTGGTCTGGATGACCTTCCTGGGCGTGTCCATTGGGTTCAAAGAACGTGCCCACCTAGCTTTGACCTTCTTGGTCGACCACTCACCCCCGGCGCTCAGGAAAGCTGCTCGGGTGTTGGCCTTCTTGGCGACTATCCTGTTCGCCATCTTTTGCATCGTGAACGGCTTTGGTATTGCACGCTCCTTCCTTCCCAGGACCTATCGGACTATCCCTGTATCGCTGGCTTGGACATACGCCGCATTGCCTACTAGTTTTGTTGTAAGTCTCCTCCATCTGACCGTCCATGCTCTAGAGACGTTGGGCCTATTGCCGGCTGAGCAAGCCCCTCGAGATGAGGCAGTGTAAGCAAGGGGGTTAAACAAGAATGGGCATTTATCTAGTTGTAGCCTTTATGATACTTGGGGCGTTGGGGGTGCCGATAGCTGTCTCCTTGGCCCTCTCCGCAGTCCTTGTCTATGCGGTTCACGGTACGATGCCAACGGCAATCGTGATGCATCGTATGACCGGCGGAATGGCTCAGTATATTCTCCTGGCCATACCTTTCTTTGTTTTAGCCGGCCAGCTGATGAATACCGGGGGCGTTACGCGGCGGATTTTTGATTTCGCCAATTGTCTCGTTGGTCACATCCCGGGAGGCCTTGGCCATGCCAACGTCCTGGCAAGCATCATTTTCGCCGGCATGTCGGGATCGGCCGTCGCCGATGCCGGCGGTTTGGGCGCCATCGAGCTGCAGGCGATGAAAGACGAAGGCTTTGATGTGGGCTTTCGCACGGCCGTCACTATTTCATCGTCGATCATCGGGCCGATCATCCCACCTAGCATCCCCATGGTCGTGTACGGCGTGATGGCGGAGGTGTCCACCGGGTCACTGTTTATGGGAGGAGTAATTCCCGGCCTAATGATGGGAGTTGGCCTGATGGCTATGGTCTATTTCCTGGCCCTAAAAGCTGATTACCCTTGCAGGGCCAGGCCTACTTTGCGGGAAATCTGGGATTCATTCCGCGAGGCCTTCCTGCCCATCGTGACGCCGGTAATTATCATCGGCGGCATTATCAGCGGCGTTTTCACGCCAACAGAAGCGGCGGTAGTCGCCAGCGTGTATGCTTTCTTGCTGGGAACGGTCATCTATAGGGAAATGACGCTCAAAGACATCGCCCATGTCATCCTCGACAGTATTGTAACTAGTGCAACGGTCGTTTTTGTCATCGGGTGCGCCTCTGCCTTTGCTTGGCTGCTGGCCGTTGAAGGCGTGCCCAACATGGTTACCCAAGCAGTGCTCTCCTTTTCGGACAATCCCGCCGTCATCTTGCTGCTGCTGAACATCATTTTCCTCATTCTGGGCATGTTTATGGAAGCTCTGTCGATCATGGTGATTCTGGTTCCGGTAATTGTCCCCTTGATCAAAGCTGTAGGCATCGATCCGCTGCATTTTGGTCTGGTTATGGTGCTAAACCTGATGATTGGCCTGGCAACCCCGCCTTTTGGCATGTCCTTGTACACGGTTGCCAAACTGGAGAAAGTCAGTCCAGAGGCGCTGTTCCGACCTATCATACCTTTCATCATTCCACTAGTTGTCGTTCTCTTCTTGATCACCTACATTCCCGGGTTGGTCCTATGGCTGCCGCGACTAATCATGGGTTAAGTAGACGGCTGGATAGATCTCTCGACGACCTGCTGACTTCCTTGAAGTCCGACGCGGCTTTGATGTATAGGACGTCCCCCTAAAGGCTAAGCTAGCATCGGGTTGATTTGGCCAGGGAGGGCAGAGTGGCCGCGTCGGGCCAGGGATGGCCGTTGGCGGCCATTTCTGTTTATGGGGCCCTCAAATTGCCCAGAGTATTCTTCAGAAACTGATTCTTAATGTAAAGCTGCTGCAGGTCGCGCCATCTAATGACGCCATCAAGGGCAGTGGGGTTCTCCGGCTGTTCCTAAAACCTACAGTATTTTGACGCGGGCTGATTCCATTAAATAATTGATCAAAAGAGGAAAAACAGGTAAGATAGTACTGGAAGATGTTGGGGTTTAGCTAGGAATGACGATTCATATATCGCTGTCGTTGCATCACTTGGAGAGGTACGACCCAGTGAGTACTTGTTGCGTCGGGAAGCTGGAGAGGAGTTTAAGGATCGTCCAAAAGCATTGACCCAGTTAACAAAGAAAGGCGGTATAGTCATGCAGGGAGATCCAAGGCTCATTGAGGCGTTGAACGCGTTGCTAGCGGACGAGCTGGCGGCCATCAACCAGTACGTGGTCCACGCAGAAATGTGTGAGGACTGGGGTTATGGCAAGTTGCATGAAAGCTTTGAGAAGCGGGCCATCACGGAGATGCGGCACGCCGAAGAGCTCATCGGCCGGATTCTATTTCTCGGCGGCAAACCGATCGTCACTAAACTCACCAGCATTCAAATCGGCGACGACGTTCCTAAGCAGTTGGAGTTTGACCGCCAGGCGGAGGAAAGGGCCATTAAGGCTTACAACGACGCTATAGCCCTTGCTGCTGAAGTAGGTGACAACGCAACGAAGGATATGCTGGTTGAAATCCTCAAGGACGAAGACCAGCACATGGATGAACTAGAGGAACTCTTGGAGCAGATTGAACACATGACCTTGCCCATCTTCTTGACCACTCAAGTTGGGTGATGGCCGACTACAGGTGAAAGCCGATCAAAAAGGGGCTTAGGCGCCCAGTCTGGTGACAAATCCATGCTCTCAAATAGTCTTTGGAAGGTTAAAGAAAGACCTCGCCCAAGAAGGGGCGGGGTCTTTTCAAGGAAACCGTCTTCGGTTTAGGTCTACAAGATAACAACTTATCCTTTCAACGCTCTCCCGCAAGCTCAGGTGATCTAGCCGTGCCGTCTCGACTTAGCTATTCAGGCTGGCATGACGAGTTCTTCGCACCTTTGTTCATAGCCAGACTAATTCTCGGAAAGGCTATTCCCACCCCTTCCCTAAAGGGCTCAAGGCTGGTATAATATCCAAAAAGGCGTTGAAGGGGAGGAGCAGGCTCTACTGCCCGGCAGAGAGGGGGTCCTAGGCTGGAAGACCCCTGGGAGAAGGTGGGACTGCAGGTCGCCCTGGAGCTTTCGGGCTGAAA
>JAAYLV010000075.1 GCA_012521755.1 Bacillota bacterium
TGAATCTTTCTGGAGAGAGCCGCAACTCCATTGCCAACCATCGGGAGATCTACGAAAGACTGTTGGAGCGGGATGGGCTAGGAGCACGAAAGGCCATGGAGAAACACCTAAGACATACAACGCGGTTGGCTGAACGAATAATTGAGGGAGGTGGAACGTAAGCGCTTATCCGCTGGGAAGAGACGGGGTGAGTATTTGGGAAAGTTGAAGGGGGTTTTGCTTTGGAAATAAGGGAGTTGGTCCTGAAAGTCAAAGATATAGCTAATGAATCTAGCCGTAAGGAGATCCCTAATACCCCAGTATACGTAGGTTTGTTGAGGCCATATTATGCGGAGCGATTCGGCGTAGACCTCATTGAGTATTTCAATGATCCTGAGCTGTGTTTGCGCACCCAGTTGATGGCCAAGATCTTCAAGCATGAGAACGTGCCCGATGACAGTGTCATCAAGCCAGTTATCGGTCTTGATTTTGCTACTACCTTAGAAGCATCCTTATTCGGGGTGGAATCGATTTATCGGCCGGGACAGGAACCGTGCTTTGGTGCACCGGTGATTAAGGAAAAGAGCGACTTGGACAAATTGGAGCTTCCCGACTTTTATCGCAGCGGCATTATGCCGCAAGTCCATCGCACCTACGAAAGGATGCAGGAACTGGTTGACGGTGAGCTGGAAGTCAGCTTTCCTGGGTGGGCCAGGGGCCCGTGGAGTGTAGCCTGCATGCTGCGCGGGTTTACTGAGATCTACATCGACCTGATGGAGGATCCCGACTTTGTTCATCGGCTGATGCAGTTTCTTGTCAAGGCCAAGCTTCACTATGAAGAGGAGCGGGCGAAGTTCTTGGGGCTGGACATGAAGGAACAGCCGACCTGGAAGTACATCTATATGGACTATCGTGAGGTAGGCCCTTCGGACTTATACAACGATGAGGTGGACGGAGCCTTATTCTCCGTGGATACTTATCGAGAGTTTATCTTCCCCTATGAAAAGCAGATAGCGGAGTTCTATGGGGGATGTCGATACTATCATAGCTGCGGCAAGATGGACACCCTGTTGCCTCAAGTTGGTCAGCTGCCAGGGATCAAGATCGTTCACGTTAGCGCCTGGACGGACGTAGCCAAGGCCCGGGCGGCGGTGCCTGAGGGCACCACCCTACAGGTGGTCATGCATGTGCAAGATGACGTGATGGACGCGACGGAGTCACATATCCGAGAGCGGCTTATGAGAGTAGTCGAGGCCTGTCGTGGCGTACCTTTCATGATCTGCGCCGACACTATCAGTAGCGGTCCCATCGAAAAGGTCCAGGAGTGGCTAGCGATTGCGCGGGAGGTGCTCGAGGAAGCCAAGCTCCCTGATATCCCGGCTGCAACCTTCTAGAAGAGAGGGGGGGCCTTCCCCCCTTTTTTCGGTAGTGGACAGACACAAACACCCAAGGACCCACATACTCTAGTAGAGCCCCTAGTAGACAGGAGCGCAGGAGGTGGCGTCGGGGTGTTTTCGTTTTTTTTGGAAGGGTTTGCTTGGCTAGTTTCCTACATAACGAACACGAACATATTTCCAAGACCGCTAAACCCCCAGGAAGAACAGGATCTTCTGGAGAGAATGGCGGAAGGAGATGAGAAAGCCAGGCACACCCTGATCGAACGGAACTTGAGGCTAGTCGCCCACATCGTCAAGAAGTTTGATAACACCTCGGAAGACAGTGATGACTTGATTTCCATTGGCACCATCGGGCTGATAAAAGCCATCAACACCTTCGATGCGTCGCGCAACACGAGACTAGCCACTTACGCGGCCCGGTGCATCGAGAACGAGATATTGATGCACTTGCGTTCAGCGCGAAAAAGCCGCGGGGAGATCATGCTCCATGAACCTATTGGTTCTGACAAGGAGGGCAATGAGATCACACTGATGGATATCCTCAGCAGCGATTTTGACGTAGCGGAGCGGGTCGAATCGACTGTTGAGCAGGAGATACTAAGGGAAAGACTTGCGCAGCTTTCCGGCCGGGAGCGGAAGGTGTTAGAACTGCGCTATGGTCTGACGGACGGGGTGAGGCAAACGCAAAGAGAGATATCCAAGAAGCTCGGCATCTCCCGATCGTACGTATCCCGGATTGAAAAGCGGGCAATCAGCAAGCTGCAGCATGAGATGTGTTCGGATCCTTGCCGATAGCGACAGCTTGCCCCACAAATGTTATAATATCCCCAGACGGAATTTGGGGGGGCTTACTGTGCTTCGAGCTTTGTGCCCAGATGAAGCCCATGGCCGCCTGGTGGATATTGACCTGGAGAGGCTAGTTCAGAGGGGAATCAGGGCCTTAATTCTGGATTTGGATAATACCTTGGTTAAGTGGCATGAGGCGGAGATACCGCCGGAAGTTGACCGGTGGGTCGGTGAAGCCAAGGCTAAGGGCTTTAAGCTATGTATTGCCTCCAATGCTTTACCCGATCGGGTGAGACTGATAGCCGGTCGATTGGGCATTCCCTATGTGTCCGGCGCCCTTAAACCCCGGCGAACTCCCTTCCGCAAAGCTATGATGCGAATGGATGCCGACTCCGGGGAGACCGCAGTGGTGGGCGATCAGATCTTCACCGATGTTCTCGGCGGCAAGCGCCTTGGACTCTATACTATCTTGACTAGGCCTTTGAGTCGGAAAGAGTTTCCCACCACCCGGATACTGCGGGGTTTGGAGAATTGGGTGATCGGCAAATTGATCGAGGAAGGATACATTTCCGATTGGCGTTAGGTGAGGTGCAGCCATGTTAAGGTATCTTGATGCCGGCGAATCCCACGGTCAAGGGTTGCTGGCAGTCGTTGAAGGAATGCCCGCCGGGGTGCCTTTGCAGGCCGAGAATATAGATGTGGACTTGCGGCGGCGCCAAGGAGGGTACGGCCGGGGCGGTCGGATGAGAATCGAGAGGGACCAGGTTAGAATTGTAAGCGGCATCAGAGATGGTTTGACCCTGGGCTCACCTATTGGCCTGTGGATCGAAAACCGGGACTGGCAGCATTGGCAGGGATTATTCGACGCATCGTCCGAAAAGACGTGGGAGCCCTTTACCCGTCCTCGACCGGGACATGCTGATCTGCCCGGGGGGATGAAATACGGACAGCGGGACCTTCGCAACATCCTGGAGCGGGCTAGTGCGCGGGGAACGGCCATCCGGGTCGCCGTTGGGGCCGTGGCAAAGGCCCTGCTGGCGGAGTTCGGCATTCAAATAGCATCCCACGTCCTTTCGATCGGCGGCGTCGAGGCTTCGCCCCCATCCTCCAAGGAGGATATCATCGCTGCCGATGGGTCCCCCATGCGCTGTGCTGACCCGAAGGCCTCCCAAGAAATGATGAAAGCCATCGATGAGGCTAAGAAAGCGGGCGAGTCCCTCGGCGGGACATTTGAAGTGATCGCGTGGGGTGTGCCCGTCGGCCTGGGGAGTCATGTCCACTGGGATCGGCGCCTAGATGGCCAACTGGCCGCGGCGATGATGAGCATCCAAGGAATCAAGGGCGTCGAAGTGGGCAGAGGGTTCGAGGCCGCTTTCTTGAGAGGTTCTGAGGTCCACGATGAGATTTACTATGATCAGGAGAGGGGTTTTTATCGGCGTACAAACAATGCTGGTGGCCTTGAAGGCGGGATATCCAACGGAGAACCCATCGTCCTCAGGGCGGCGATGAAACCGATTCCGACACTATATCGGCCCCTCAAGTCGGTGGACATGCTCAGCAAGGAACAGGTCGAGGCCAGTATTGAACGCTCCGACATCTGCGCCGTGCCCGCCGCGGCCATCATTGGCGAAGCGGCCATGGCGTGGGTATTAGCCCAGGCTTTCTTAGAAAAATTCGGTGGGGACAGCCTTGCTGAAATTAGACGCAATTATCGCGGATACTTAAAGGAAGTTGCCGAGCGATGATGTCCAGTTGGAATATCGTCCTCATCGGTTTCATGGGTAGCGGCAAGACTACTGTGGGACGGGAAGTGGCAAGACGCTTAGGCTGGTCCTTCGTCGATACCGATGATGAGATAGAAAGAGGAGCTGGGAAAAGTATCGCCGCGATCTTCGCCGATGAGGGGGAAGACCATTTTCGGCGGCTGGAGAAGGAAGTAGTCTGCAGGCTCGCGGCGTCGAAAGAAAGGGTCATTGCCACCGGGGGCGGGGTGGTCAAGGATGGGGACAACCTCCGGACGTTGGCTGCCACTGGGGTATTGTTCTGGCTGCGGTTGGAACCCGAAGAGATTTATCGGCGAATCCGTGGTCAGCAAGTGGTGCGGCCACTACTTGAGGTGGCCGACCCTCTAGGGGAGATCCGCCGCTTACTGCAAGAGCGGGAATCATCCTACGCCAAGGCCGATTTTATCATCGATGGGAAAGGAACAGTCGACGCTGTGGCCGATGCGATCATCGCCAAGATGAATAGATGGCGCGGCCGGTGATCGGACGCATATCCGGGGTGAGCTAAGGGGGATTGACTAATGGAAAGAGTCCGAGTGGAACTAGGGGAGCGCGGCTACGACATTTGCCTCGGGAAGGACTTGTTGCCCAAGGTTGGCGAGCTATGTCGGGAAGCGGGGTTGATGGGGCGCACGCTTCTTGTCAGCAATCCCTTAGTCTATTCTCTTTATGGAGGCGTAGTCGAGGCTTCCTTGGATAAAGCCGGGGTTTCAGTGGTGTATGCGGAGATGGGCGATGGAGAAGAGTACAAGAACTTAGAGACGGTCTCCCACTTGTACGATGTGGCCATCGGGAGCCGGCTGGATCGTACATCCTTCATCATCGCCCTCGGGGGTGGGGTGGTGGGGGATGTGGCCGGGTTCACCGCCGCAACTTTCTTGCGGGGGGTGCCCTTTGTTCAGATACCCACAACCCTCCAAGCCCAAGTAGATAGCAGCGTGGGAGGGAAGGTGGCCGTAAACCATCCGCGAGGCAAGAACCTGATCGGGGCTTTCCACCAACCGGCCCTGGTCGTCGCCGACATCGGGACGCTGGCAACCCTCGACTCCCGCCAGATGGTTGCAGGGATGGCCGAGGTGATCAAGTACGGGATCATCTGGGACAAGGATTTCTTGAACTACGTCGATGAACACATGGAGGAGATTTACCGCCTGGATCCACAGGTTTTGACCTGGGTGATCAAACGTTCCTGCGAAATCAAGAGCGAAATCGTCGGTCAAGACGAACGAGATGAAGATGTGCGGTCCATCTTGAATTATGGTCATACCATCGGCCATGCCCTTGAAGTACATACAGGCTACGGCACCTATCTCCACGGAGAGGCCGTCGCGATCGGCATGTCCCTAGCTGCGGAAATCAGTCTTCGCCTCGGCAATTTAAGCTTGCAGGAGCGGACGGTTATCGACCGAGTGCTCCAAAAGGCGGGGCTGCCTATTCGACCTCCGAGTTGGGATGTACAGGAGATCTATGCTGCGCTCTTGAGGGATAAGAAGGTGCGTCGCGGGGTTGTTCGCTTCGTGCTCCCCCGTGGCCTTGGCCAGGGATATATCACCGATGAACTCCCCCGGGAGCTTGTTTTGGATGTATTGCGCCAAACCTTGACGGGGGAGGGCGACGAGGTTTGAAGATCCTAGTTCTACACGGACCGAACTTGAACCTGTTGGGGGTTAGGGAGCAAAGCATCTACGGCACGGAAAGCCTTGCTCAGATCAACGAGGCCATCCTCCAGCACGCAGGACAGTTGGGAATCGAAGTGGAGATACTCCAGTCCAATCATGAAGGCGAGTTGATCGATGCTATCCACCGAGCAAAGGGAGAGGCCGCGGGCATCATCATCAATCCGGGGGCCTTGACCCATTACAGCATTGCCCTCCGGGATGCCATCGCGGCCGTTGACCTGCCCACTGTAGAGGTGCACTTGTCCAATATTTATCGTCGGGAGGAATTTCGCCATCGGTCGGTGATTGCCCCCGTTTGCCGGGGACAGATTTGCGGCCTCGGCAGCCTCGGATACCTGCTTGCCCTTCAGGGGCTGGCTGCTTTATTGCAAAAAGAGGAGAATGACTATGTTTGAATCTAGGATCCATCGTTTGCGGGAGAAAATTGCCGAAGAAGGACTCGATGCGCTGATTGTCACGGGGAGAAAGAACCGGGAATACCTGAGCGGTTTTACCGGGTCTGCTGGATTCTTGCTGGTCACTGCCGGGGGAGGGGTGTTGGCTACCGATTTTCGGTACGAAGAACAAGCCAAGGCCCAGTCTCCCCATCTAGAGGTCTATCGGTACGAGACCCCTCGGGATGGGCTCAGCCGGTTGGTTCGGGAAAAGAAGATGGGCATAGTCGGCTTTGAGGCGGTTCACACTAGTTGCTGGGAGCTTGCTGAGTGGGAAGAGGATAGCCCGGATATTGCTTGGCGGCCAACGAAGGGATTGGTGGAATCCTTACGGATCTGCAAAGATGAAGGGGAAATCCAACGCATCCGACAGGCCGCAAGGCTAACGGACAAAGGATTTGAACACATACTCAACTACCTTCGGCCAGGGGTGCAGGAGCGGGAGGTTGCCCTGGAGCTGGAATTCTTCTTGCGACGCGAAGGGGCGGAAGGGGTCTCCTTTGCTCCGATTGTGGCGTCTGGCCCGAACAGCGCTTTGCCCCATGCCCGGCCCGGCGAGCGGGTCTTGGAGCCGGGGGATTTTGTTGTGTTGGATTTCGGAGTCATTATCGACGGGTATTGTTCCGACTTGACCCGGACGGTAGTCATCGGCAGGGCAAGTGATAGGCACCGGGAGATATATGAGCTGGTCCGAAAAGCCCAACAGCATGCCTTGGGGGAGGTTGGACCCGGAAAAGACGCTCTGGCCATCGATAAAGGTGTGCGGGAGGTTTTTGCCGCCCAGGGGGTTGCTGAACACTTTGGCCATGGACTTGGACACGGAGTTGGGCTGGAGATCCACGAAGCCCCCACCCTGTCCTCCCGGTCGACGGATGAGCTTCGTGCTGGGATGGTGGTGACCATCGAGCCCGGACTGTATTTCCCTGGATGGGGGGGCGTCCGGATCGAGGACCTGGTCCTCGTAACCCCCCAAGGAATGGAAAACCTTAGCAGCTCCTCGAAGGATTTCCTTGTATTGTAACGGAGGCTGTTGCCCTAGGGCGAACAAAAGGCTATAGTAAAAGCATAGAAGGCTGCTGGCGGATAGGAACAAGGAGGGATATGGGTGATTTCCGTTAACGACTTGCGCACGGGCCTTACTCTGGAAATAGACGGAGAAATCTATAGTGTGGTTGAGTTTTTGCATGTTAAGCCGGGCAAGGGCGCTGCCTTCGTGCGGACGAAATTGAAGAACGTAAAGACTGGAGCTGTAACTGAGCGGACCTTTCGGGCTGGCGAAAAGGTGAACCGAGCCCATATAGATACAGTTGAGGTTCAGTATCTTTATTCAACGGGGAATGAATACTATTTCATGGACACGGAAACCTTTGAGCAGATTGTGATCGATGCCGAGACCCTAGGCGATGCACCGAATTACCTTAAGGAAAACATGATCATCGGCCTTGAGATGTATGCGGGGTCGCCTGTTGGTGTTCAGCTCCCCACAGCGGTCGAGCTTGAAGTCACCGAAACAGAACCGGGCTTCAAGGGGGATACGGCCACGGGTGGGAGCAAGCCAGCAACCTTAGAGACAGGCCTAGTCGTCCAGGTGCCTTTGTTTATTGAGACAGGCGACGTCCTTAAGATTGATACGCGGACGGGGGAATACCTATCCCGCGCCTGAAGGCATTTTCTTTTGTTAAATGGGCATATTATCCAGGGAATCCCTACAGGGAAAGGAGCTGTTCACAGTGGGTGGAGTCAGGGAAAAGCTGGCGTACTTGAGGGGCCTGATTCGTGGAGCGGATTTTTACGGCAGCGATGAGAAGGCTCAGGAGATCTGGGAAAGCATGCTGGATGTTTTTGAGAGTGTCTCGGACTCGCTGGAGATGGTCCAGATACAGCAAGCGGAACTCGAGGAGTACATTGAAGCCATGGATGCTGATTTGGCTGAGATTGAAGAGGAGCTCTACGGGGACCCCGATGCCGAAGAGTATGTGGAACTGGAATGTCCCAACTGCCATGAGCCTGTCTCTGTCGAAGAAGATTTCCTCTATGACGATGACATCGAGCTATCCTGTCCCGAGTGTGGGGAGACCCTGTACCCGGTAGATGACGACGATGATCTGGATGACATTTTCCTCGATGACGAGGACGACGAAGACGAGGATTAGGCTCCAAACTCAGGGCGAGGGGTGATGCTCCGCAGTATAGAGCATCACCCGAGTTTGCATTGTGCTCACCGCAGTGGGCCCGTCGTTCTAATAAGTGAACTCCGAGCGTCTAAGGGCCACTAAGCCGACATCGATAATTTGGCCATGGTTCACTCGGTCCATGGTGACATACATGCCCTGGTGAGCATACTCGTGCTCGTGGGCGGCAAAGACAACGTAGTACTGGTGGGTCTGCAGTTTGGGATGGTCGTGGAGGGTTAGGAAGAATGTTCCGTCCTCACGAGTGCGAACCCGGGGATTCACCCAGTTTGGTATTTTCCAATAGTTGTCTGAGCCTGCTCTCCTATCCCGCTCCGATGATTGCCAAGCCTCCACCGTTACATCGCTCGCCGGCTCTAGGGAATGGCCGTCGATGATTTTGCCAACGATGATTACGGATTTAGTCTCGGAAACAGTTGTTTCATCGTTCAATTCCCAAAGGGAGATCAGATGTGTTTCGCCCAACTCCCTGAGGGTGAAAACCCAAGTTGCTGCAGCGGATCCCATCGCCACTGGAACGGAGGCCAAAGCGGCATCTTTTGTCGTTTTCACGGTAACGGGACCGAAGTATATGTTTCCATCTTGCGGGAACTGTGTCGGATCGGCGAAGGTTGCCTCCATCATACTGACGAAGGCCTCGCGTGGATAAGTTCTTGTCTTGTCGATGCCGCTTCGCTTGTCAATGACGGCGATGACACTGGCCACAACATCGCCAATGGCAAGGGCGTCTTGGTTTGCATATCCGGACAGGAATTGCTCCACCTGGAGGCGGACAAGCCTTTCTTTTCCGGTATTGGCGCATCCGGAAAGCACCAGCAATGATGAGATCAACATAATACACACCAGTGTTCTCATGGTATTCCTCCTTAGGCAGGTATTGACCAAGTACTACCTCCATGTCCAATCTTGGTACGAGTCCCCGGTCAGCTTGTCCCATCACGAGACTCATGGGTGATCCTTTAGCGATACGATGAA
>JAAYLV010000076.1 GCA_012521755.1 Bacillota bacterium
GAGGTTGGTTCTTTGGTGGTGAGAACCATCACGTTGGTCCCAACGCCGTAGAGCACGAGGCCTTCTTCCGCGGCGATCTTTTCCGCCTTGGCCCTGAGGGCTTTTGCCTCGCCAAACTCCAGGGCGCTCGTGGGACAGGCCTCAACGCAGGCGGGAATATTGCCTTGCACCACCCGATGGGCGCACATGCTGCACTTGACGATGCCCTTTGCTTCTTCATCGTACTGGGGTACTTTGTAAGGGCAGGCGAGCACGCAGCTGCGGCAGGCGATGCAGATGTCTGGTTCGTACAGGACCGCGCCGTAGTCCGACTTGCTCATCGCGCCGGTGGTGCATACCGCGGCACAAACAGGGTTTTCACAATGCATGCACCGGTGATGGTATTTGCCCGGCTCTTCTCCCTGGTCCAGGAAGACCATGGTCCGGTGCAGACTCCGGGAAGCCTCTTCATGAAGCCTGTTTTCCTGAACACATTTATAGAAGCAGGTATTGCACCCGATGCAGTACCGATCATCAACGAGGATTGCATAGTTGGCCATTTAATTCACCCCTAACCCTTGCGGATTCTCACGTAGACATCCTCGACCCAGCCCATACCGGTCGGGTCATGCTTCTTGACGATGGCCGGATCCTTCTGGGGAATCAAGTCGCCCTCCCGATAGCCTAGGTTCTGGGCCACCCGGAGGTGCTTGGTCCGATAGCCCATGCCGTGGAACAGGAGCACGCAGTCCTTCCGGCCAACGCGCTTTGATAGGTGGACTTTCGCCCGCACCGGACGAGGCTCTTTAGGCATGTAGCGGGGGTTGGTCTCGAGGACCACCCAGTCCCCTTCGCTCACGCCAATCTCCTTGCCCGCATCGGGGTGAATCCACACGCAGTCGATGTAGTTCATCTGAGTCAAGGGCTTCAGGGCCGGGTTGTTGAGGAAATTGGGGTCGGCGTGGATGTGCCACGGCGCCCTGGTGATGACGGTGGAGAATTTGTATTCCCCTTCGGGCTGGGTCCACCTGGGAGCCCAGCGAGGCAGGGCTTCGTGGCCGACGTCGAGGAAGTCGTCGACGTACAGCCGGATGCGTCCGTTGGGCCGCCCGTAGCCGATCTCCCGCAAGGTCTTGCCGTCCTCGTAGGGGCTATCGTCCATCCAGAAGCCGCCCTTTTCCATGAACTCGCCCATGCTGGAAGCAATCCCCTGTTCCTGCAAGGCCCGCTCGCCAAGGTTGGTCGGGATGGTCTTGCTGGGATCGCCGCTGCCATCGGTGGTCCAGTACTCGGGAGCCATGGCCATACCGATCCTCATGGCGATAGCGCCCCAACCGATGCAGTCTCCCGGTGATTTTTGCACCGGCAGTCCACCAACATAGCAAGGATTCTTGGGGTAATACTGTCTGACGTCCAGCTTGGATTCTTCAAACTGGTGGCCTCCCGGCAGGACGTAATCACACCAGTAGGCAACGTCAGTCATGTACATGTTCCAGTCGACAACCAGCTCCATTTTCTCCAAAGCCTTTTCCACCATCTGGGGCTGGATCAGGGAGTACAGTCCCCGGTAGGGGCTGCGGAAGAAGACGGCCTTGATCACATCCGTCTCGTAGAGCCCATAGCCCAAAATTCCGTAGTGGCCCGGAGCGGAGAAGTCCTTCTCCCGGTAGATCTTCTCCGAGATGGGGAATTCATGCCGGAAGTCCGGACTCCAGGTAGGCTGCTCGGGGAATTCCTTGACCGGCGGGGAGACCTCTTCCAGCCAGGGGATCTTGACGCCGTTGAGCAGGAGCACTCCTCCCTCCCGGTCGATGGCGCCAACCAGGGCCTGGAGGATGTTGATGGCATGTCTTAGCCGCCAGCTGTTGGCGTAGTTGGGCCCCGCCGCATCCCGCTTCAGACAGGGGATGCACACCTTTGGCGCTGCCTTGGCAAACTCCCGGGCGATCCGGGCGATGTCCTTCGCCGGCACATCGGTGATGGACGCTGCCCACTCGGGCGTGTAATCCTTGACCGTCTCCTTGATCAGCTGGAGGACGGGCTTGGCCGAAACCGTCCGGCCATCCAGCTCAAAGGTATAGGGACCGCCATCGAAGGCTGGCGCCCGGCATTCATCGATGGTTTCGACCCCGTTCTTTTCCTTCGACCAGACGAGCCACTTGCCATCTTGGGAGGCGACGTGCCGTCCCGTTTTTACATCGACCAGGGCGGCGGCGTCACTGTACTCCCGCAAGTAGTTTTCGTCGTACAATCCCTCATCCAAGACGATCTTGAGCATTGCCAAGAGGACCGCCAGGTCCGTTCCCGGCTTGATGGGATACCATTCGTCGGCAATGTCATCAGCTAACGGGGTCTTGACCGGGTTGAAGGCCACGATCTTCGCGCCCTTGCGCTTTCCTTCCGCGATGTGGTTCAAAATGCCGGCCTTGCCCGCCTTGGAGAAGGAGTCGAAGCCGAACCAGAGCATGTAGTTAGTGTTGGAATAGTCGTAGCCCCAAATGGAGTGGGTCGGGGTGTATGTGCTGGAGTAGAACTTGTTCGGCGGGTTGGTGATCATCAACGTGTTGATGAAATAGTGTGTACCAAAGCACTCGGTCCGCTGGTCACTCCGCCTAATCCCCAAGGATTTGCAAAGTAGATTGGTGTAGGGGTCCCCAGGGGAGCACATGATGATTTCTTCCCGGCGAAGCTTCTTGAACTTATCAATGATCTCATCGACGGCCTGCTGACTGGGGATGACCACCCAGCCGGGGTCCTCGTTCATCCCCCGCTTGGGGTTTGTCCGCTTCATGGAGACCAAGAGTCTGTCGGGATCATACAGAGAATCGACGAAGGCTAGTCCCTTGATGCAGTATTTCCCCCTGGAGACCGGGTCTTCCGGCCGCCCTTCCAGGGAGAGGGCCCGCTCCAGTCCGGTGGCCTGATCGACGCCCACCGTCACATAGTAGGCACAGTCAGCTTCGCAGGCTCTGGCACAAACTTGAGGTATTCGCTTCGTCACAGTGTAGGCTGGCTTTTCCTGGCTGTGCTTCCCGAAGGCCCGCACCACTTTGAGGTTCCGCAGAGGCGGAGTGATGACGGTTACCGCCCCCAGGGCTCCTGCCAGCTTGAGGAAGGAACGCCTGGTGATCTTCTTTTCATGCATACACACTACCCCCTGTTTGACTGTTGGCATGGCCATGCCATTAGTGAACGCGCGCACTATTCTATTCCACCTTTTCCTCGAAATCCCTCCTTCAAATTACAACTTTGTCTGATAATAACCTAAAGGTAGTCATAGTAGACCCCACGGGCAGGGGGTATAACCCAACGGGCGTTGTTGGGTCCGGGGGAGTTGTTCGATAACATCGAAGTATATGGGAGTCTTGTTTCTTAGGGGATCACTAAGGGACCGACCCGTCAGTTAGCTGACGAGACTGCTCAAAAAGGAGGGATGCTCCTCTTCATTCCCGCTAGGATCTTGACACCGCCATAGTTGTCTTTGGAATTGTCTTTATCCCTTGACAGAGTACTCTTTAGGCGATATCGACTTCATCCACCGACTTTCAGCTTTCTTGGGTGAGAGGCAGGGGGTTGTGGCGGCCTATCTTTTCGGCTCTCGGGCTAGAGGAGAGGCCGGACCAAGTGACGTTGACATTGCGGTGCTGGTCGAGGATGGGGCGCCCGCCTTGGCCCAGGAGTATCGTTTAGGCTTATGGAATGGTCTAGCGGCCTTCTATGTAGGGAGGATATTGACGTGGTGCTCCTGAATGGAGCCCCACCCCTCCTTCGCCACCGGGTCCTGCGGGACGGGACCTTATTGGACTGCAAGGATGAGCAAATCCGTGCACGCTTCGCCGCCTCTGCCTTGCGCGCCTATTTGGATACGGAATTCTTGCGTCGCTTAGATAGGATCTACATGGAACAGTCTGGTCAACCGGTTGAGTGAAGGCACGTGGTTGTTGCGACGAACACTGCACAGGGTGATAAACCATGTCACAACTAGATTGCGGTGCTATCCACAGACACCTGCAAGACCTGGAAGAATTTCTTGCTGTACTGGAGCACCCTTGCCGACTTCAAGAAAGACATCATCAGGTCCTGGGGCTTGGAGCGCTGCCTCCAAAACGCCTGGACATCGGTGGTCATATTCTCGCTGCAATTGGAGCGCCGCAGTCTAGTCTCCGCGAGCATGGAGTCATCCCAGAGGTTGTTGCCGATGCTGTTGTACCGATGGCTGAAACCATCTGGGAGATGTCCGGACACTCGCCTATTACATTGGGGAGTTCCTGAAAGCCAATGAGGGCAGGCTCTAAATGAGAAAGGGCCACCTTCCCTCCGGCAGGTCGAGACAGAGGGCAAGGGTGGCCCGAAAGCCCCGCATTTACAAGGTGTCTTCTTCCGGCGGCTCGATGATGCCAACTAGCTCCACTTCGATGGTTGTATCTTCATCGATTTGGTAGGTCCTTTCAAAGGGAGTCAGACTCTCGGCATTTTCCGGTGGAACGTAGACGATATACTCATAGCCACGGGTTACTCGCGGCACCTCGCCAATCTTGTATTCAATCCCCCTCGGCGCCTGCTTGGCCGCGTTGATGCCCAGCTTGTACTCTCCCCGGGGCACATGCAGGCGGACTTCTCCCTCCTCATCGGTAAAGCCGATATAAAGCTTTGGCCGCAGGGTCACCTGGGCGTTGGCGATGGGATCGCCGGTTTCTTTGTCGGTCAATTTGACTGTTACCTCACAGTCTGGAGGCTCGGTGGTAGAGAAGCTAAAATGATAGTCGCACTCATGATGGTGGCCGTCGGGCTCCGGGAACTTGGCCGTCCAGATGAAGCCGCCCACCGTATCCGGAGCCTTGAGTTTTATGGCCGTCCAATAGAGATCGAGGGCCGCAGAATAAACCTCATCGCCCAACTGGCCGGAAGCTGCCTCGTTCCCCTCATGATCAATGACGACAACCTTTTGCCCCCCCATATTGCACCCAAGGCCGCACTTAACCCCGACGATTATCTCAAAGTCTTCGCCAACGACGAAGGGGGAATTGACGTTCCAGACCGCCATGCTCGTTGGATGGGGCTTGACGGTGAAGGAGAAGTCGAGGCTTTCTTCCTCGTGGATGATGTCCTCTCCCACAGCTTCGGGGCAAAGGACTGTCCAGGTCTGCTCCCCGAGCTTCGGAGGGACCTTGATGGTGACGGGGGCCGTCTTGCCCACCTTCCCGTCGAATTCGACTAGCTCGAGGCCGTCGATGAGGATGGGCTCTGGACCTTTGATAGTTAGAGTATGCCCAGTTAGATCGCAGCCCGATGGACATTGGACACAAAGGGTTAGGTTCAGCTCGCCGCCGACGAGGACTTCGTCGGGGGGAGCTTGCACAAAGCTTAGGCTTACCTTGTGCCTTTCGGCCGAAAGGTCATCAACGCCGGCCCCATCCGGACGCTCATCGACTGCCGGCGGGCTTTCGTTGTAGTCGGTTTGACCATTTCCGTTTCCAACAGGCACCTAGCTTTACCTCCCTTATGCTTCTATCATAACCATGGCCAACTTGGCCATGCTGCGCAACCGACTCAAAGGAAGGGGTCTGCTGAGCAGCAGACCCCTTCTTAGCTTTGTTATCAGTCGCCTTTAGTCTCGAGTCGCATCTTTCAGGGCGTCTTTGACTGCTTCAATGAACCCTTGGCTCGAGAAGGTAGCCTGTGAGATTGTGTCGACCTCGATGGTCTGCTCGGCGAGCATCTGCTCTCGCAGCTTCTCAATGGCCACATCCCCAACAAACCGGGTATCGCCGAAGTATGTCACTTGGATATCCTTAATCAGCCCGTCTTCGATGATGACTTCCACATCGATGTAGTCGCTGTAGCCGTCTCCGCGGCCCTGGTAGACTCCATCGATGAACTGACCCTCAGCGACGACTCCTCCCGCGAGGAGCATTGCCAGCAACGCGGCTACCAATAGTTTTTTCGCCATCGTGTTCTACCTCCGGTCGTTATGACCTAGCAGCATGATCGCCCGCGATGTAACCCATCACGACGCACTTGCCAAGGCCGTGCTCGCTCCAGCCGCCGGCTACCTCGCCACCGGCATACAGGCCAGGAATCACATTGCCCCAGCGGTCCATGACCTGGCAGTGCTCGTTGACCATCAGGCCGCCGTAGGAGTCGTGGTATACCGGGGTGCACCAGGCAGCGTAGAAGGGCGGGTTCTCCAGCTTGTACTGGATGTTGGCCTTCTCGTAGTCAGCGTCAAAGCCCGCTTCCACAAGGGCGTTGTACCTGGCAACCGTTGCCTCCAAGTTCTCAGGCGGCATGGGCACCTTCTGATAGGGATTGTTCTCGCTGATCTTCCTCGCCAGTTCGGCCAGGGTCGGTGCGGAGAAGAAGAACTTGGGATCGGTGTAGGGTTCGCCGATCTTCCAGCCCTCACGCTTGACGATGCCTTCATCGACGATCAGCCAGGTCGGTCCCGGGCTGTAGTCAGGATGCTGCGAGCCCTCGTTGATGGCCCGAGCGGCGTCGGTGTAAGCATAGGGCATGTAACCGCCGGGGATGAGGGTGTTCCGCCAGTCGTGGGGAACATACGGATCCTGGACTGTATCCCCGATCAGGGTTGGGCCGCTGCGCGGGTAGGCATACCCGGGAGCAGTCTCGTCGTAGAAGCGCTTGCCCACCTGGTTGACGACGATGCCGTCGCGCCAGACGCCGCCGCGGATGGAAATGCCCGTGGCCCGCGCGAAGGGGAACACAGGGCTGTCGACGGGGAACTGGGTGTAGGTGAACTCGCACCCCACAACGTTCCGCTTCCTCAGGGCGCCGCCGTGCTCGAGCATGTGGACGACGCTGCCGAGGATGGCACCGTGGTCGATCGCGGAAATGAGCATGACCCCGTCCTGGGAGCGGCCGATGCCGTCATAGGGCTGGTTGGAAACGATCATGGCATCGCAGCTCCGGGGATCGTACATCTTCCGGAACCATTTGTTGCCTTGGAATCCGGAGGTGGCAAGGATGACGGCCTTCTTGGCCCGGATGAAGACCTTCTGCCGGGTATCATCGATGTTGCCTTCGGAATAGTAGCTCTCCAGCCGCTTGTTGGTTCCCGGCAGGATCCTCGGGGTATAGCTGGCCTCAACGCCCAGCACCCGACCAGAGAACTGTCCTTCCCTGATCAGCCTGTCGGCGTGGCGATTCATGAGGAACTTAGCGCCTTTCTTCCTGGCAGCTCGCTCAAGAGGCCTGATCAAGGCAGCTCCCTGAGCAAGGGCCGGGCTGTAGTTGACGTCTTTGTCCCAAAGATCGTCATCGGGCATGTTGTTCCGAGGCACAGATACGCCCCAGCCGCCGCCCCGTCCGGCCAGCATCAGCAACGCGTCGTCCCGGAAGCGGACGCCATTGGCCTCGAGGTAATCGAATACCTTGGGCTGAACGTTGGCCGATGCCCGCATCAAGGCGAAGTTGTTGTACCTGTACTCGGGAAGTCCATTCTTGGTCAGGACGGACCAGTCCGTCATATCCCGGAAGTACTTCTCCGGCGAATCTTCGACGCCATGGAGCTTCTGCACCCTGGTCCCTCCACCAAGGGGAGTTGCTCCACCGCTAATAATTGCCCTCCCACCCACATCATAGTTCTGCTCGACGATGATGACGGAAGCGCCCGCATCAAGGGCCCTCAGGGCAGCTGGCAGTCCCGTGGCGCCGGCCCCGATAATGACGATGTCAGCCTCATAATCCCACTTCTCCGGGATATGGGACTTGGCCTTGTCGGAGGCAGTTGCCTTCGAGGACGACAGCATACTCCCGGCAATTAGTCCAGCAGCACCAATTGCCGTGCCCTTGATGAAGTCTCGTCTGCTCAAATTTCCCGCGACTTGTCCTTCCTGTCTCTTGTCGGACATGTTATCCCTCCACTCTGTTTTTTATCATCAACAGGTCAACACCTTAGTTGACCTGCCAATGGCTAGCCCAAATCCCCCCGAATTGGGCCGGCGATGCCACTACTCGGCATCTTCCTCCTCTTTCTTGGTCTCAAGGGATGCTGCCTCTTTCACTTCTTTGCCGATCTCCTCCGTCGCCTCTTTCACTTCTTTGCCGACGTCAGTGAGATCGCTGGCAGCTGACTTGAATTCGTAGATCCCTTTCCCAATGGCTCGCCCTATCTCCGGCAGTTTGCTGGGCCCGAAGACTACTAGGGCGATGATCAAGATGACAATCAATTCCGTTGTCCCAAGACCAAACATTCATAGCACCTCTTTCCGCAGATTGTTAGACCTCGTCCTTATCGGCATCAGCTGGTTCATCTAAAGCTCGTCTTGCTTCTTTGTATCCTTCGACGCCTCCAGCTATTGCCCGCCTCACTTTGGCGACAATCCAGGGGCCAAACAGGATCGCCGTCACCGACACAATCACAACCGCCTCGAAAAAACCGACTCTAAGCAAGGGAGCCCCTCCTACAGACAGACATACAAACCACCTACTTGGACTTTGCCCTTGGGGAAATGAGTCTCCCCATAATCAAGCCAAGCTCATACAATACTATCAACGGAACGGCCAAACATACTTGGGACAACACATCGGGCGGCGTAAACACAGCGCCAACGACGAAAGCGCCAACGATGACATACTTTCGCATTCTCGCCAGCTGTTTGACCGTGACGATTCCGAAGCGAATGAGAAAACCCTGCACCAAAGGCAGCTCAAAGAGAATCCCGAAGGGAAGGGTCATCGTCACAACAAACTTGACGTAGTAATCAAGGCTGAGCATCGGCCTCAGGCTTGGACTGGAAAAACCTAGGAAAAACTTGATCCCGAAGGGGATGACGATGAAAAAGCTGAAGGCCAAGCCTAGAAAAAACAATACTACCGACATGGGCACAAGTGCGTAGAGAAGCTTTCTTTCATCCTGCTTCAGGGCCGGCAAGATAAAGCGCCAACCTTGATAAACGATAATCGGCAGCGCCATGATGAATCCAGCATATATCGCGACTCTGATATGGGTATAAAAGGCTTCAATTGGACTGAGAAAAACGAGCTCCCCTATCGGGACTGTCATGAGCTCGATGATCTGCTCGGCTAATGAATAACCAATAACGGAAAAGCCAATGATTGCTATTAAACAAATAATTATCCGTCGCCGCAGTTCAGTCAGATGCTCAACAAGGGTCATTTGCCCGTATTCTTCCATTTTTCTCCCCCGTCATCCACAGTCCTGCCAATCGTCTTTAGCTCTCCTGCTCGCTTTCCTGGCCGGCTTCCATCCCTTTGGCGGCCTTCTTGAATTCGCCTAGTGCATTGCCGATTGTCCGCCCGATTGCAGGCAGCTTGGAAGGACCGAAGACAACTAGAAAGATGATGAGAAGGACTATTAGTTCACCTGCCCCAAGTCTCAACAACAGTGTCACCCCTCTATCCATTCGCATTTGTGCTTACTATCACTGTTACGGGTCTTTTAACCTGCGTCCGTGAGGTTCAGTTCGACAAGAAACATAGATCTCCTTCTTCCTCACCGAAAGAAGATCGTGCCAGCCTCGCCCCGGTGATGGCCTACAGCATCCGCTCAGCGCCGCTGTAGACGACGGCCCGGTAAGAGCAGAGACGGCCGACCAAGGTCAGGCCCACCCTGGAGGCGATCTCTACGGCCATCCCCGTGGGCACGCTCAAGGAGCCGATCAAGGGGATGCCCCCTTGGGCCGCCTTGATGACCATTTCCGAGGAGACCCGCCCCGTCGTGAGGATCGCCGTTTCGGGGAAGGATGTCCCAAGGAGCAGTCCCTTGCCGATAACCTTGTCGACAGCATTATGACGGCCGATGTCTTCGCTGTGGGCTAAGAGTCCGTCCCTCCCCACCAAGGCGGCGCCGTGGACCCCGCCGCATCTTGTGTAAACCTCCCCTGCCCGGAGAGACTCGCGCATGTATTCTTGGAGCTCCCCCAGCTCCCAACTGATGGAACTGACAACTGGCGGAAGCTCCCCCACCAGTTGCTGAAGGAGGATCGTCCCACCTCCGCAGCCGCTAGTGAGGACCTGGCGCCAAGCCTCCTTTTCCTCCCAGCGATCTGGTGCGGCCAAGACTTGGGCTTGGCGCAGATCGGCACATACCCCCAGGGACTGGACTTCATCGAGGGATGCCACCAACCCCTGGGTGAACAGCCAACCAATCACAAGGGGCTTCAGGTCCGTGGGCAGACATAGGAGGGACGCTGCCGGCCTGCCGTTGTAAGTGATAGTCAGTGGCATCTCGGGAGCCAGGTCATCGACCTTACCCCGAATCCACTCGCTGGTCTTGGCCCCTTTCACCCAGTCTCACTCCTCTTACGGAAATTCATACCCGCCTGGCTAAGCCTTTTCAGCCCTCGCCCAAATCGGAAAGGCGAGCAGAGCTGCCTCCAGTTTCCATTCGCTTCCCGGGGGGGAAGACTACTGCCAACCTCTCCCGTTATTGTGCTCGGCATAGGGCAGGATGTCAAGGCCTCCCCCAGTCACAAACATATTCCATCGACCGTCTGCCTTTGTCGGTCCCAATGGTTGTTCCAAATCTATCCCCAGGGAGAGCGACATGAATGTTCCTACGCAAATAAAATTAACATCCTTGAGAGGAATCTTGCGACGACTGGGGAATTATATTTAATAGTTCGTGCTTGCTATCACAAATCGTCGGGAGGGATAACCGTTGGCAGAATTCACGAGGCGGGACTTTCTAAGAGCTGGCGCGGCCCTGGCTGCAGCAGCAGCAGGCACGAGCCTGGTGGGAAGGTTCACACCCCAGGCCTACGCATCCCCCAGGACCAAGATGCCCGACAAGTGGGATATGGAGGCCGATGTGGTCGTGGTGGGATCAGGCACGGGACTCACCGGCGCCCTGGCGGCCGCTGTCCAGGGATCAGAAGTGATCGTGCTAGAGAAGCTGGGCATCCCCGGCGGCAGCACCATCATGTCTGGGGGATGGGTGTGGATACCCAACAACCCCATAATGAGAGCCGAAGGGATCCATGACTCCCGGGAGAACGCCCTGACTTATGTGCGGCTCATTGCCGGAGACCAGTCGGAAGATGAGATTATCGAGACTTTCGTCGATGAAGGGCCGAAGATGGTGGAGTTTGTCGCAGCCAACACCCCCATCAAGTGGGGTATCGCGCAGGGGCTCTTCCAGGCGGCTGAGCCCTGCACCGAGTATCACCCCGAGTGGCCCGGCGCTGTTCCGGTGGGGCGAAGCCTTTGCGCCCTAGTCGACGGTCAGCCAGGGCGCGGGCCAGCCCTCATTCAGGCCCTCCTAGAAGGGGCCCGGGCCAAAGGTGTCAAGTTCTACTACAACACCCCGGCCAGGCAGCTCATCATCCGGGAGAATCCTGCCGGCGAGCGAGAAGTCATCGGCCTCCTCGCCGAGCAAGGCGGACGGGAGATCTTTATTAAGGCCCGCCAGGGCGTCCTGCTCACAGCCGGCGGTTTCGACTGCAACCAGGAGATGAAAAAGAGCTTCCTCCGGGGGCCAACGCCCTACTGGACCGGGAGCATGGGCCTGACTGGCGACGGCATTCTGATGGCCATGGCCGTCGGCGCTGACCTGCGGAACATGAATGAGTGCTACGGCATGCCTGTCTACAAAGAAGAGGCGGAGCGCAGGAACGCTCAGGGGCAGGCGGCATCCCTCTCGTTCCTGCTGGAGAAGAGCAAGCCAGGGGCGATCATGGTCAACCGGTACGGCGAACGCTTCTGCAACGAGGCGTCGGACTACGATTCGCTCTGGCGCTCCTTCTTTGCATGGGAGAACTGGGGCATGATCGGCTACCGCAACATCCCCGCCTACGCCATCTTTGACGGCTCGGTGAGGGAAAAATACACGATTTGTGGTGTGGCCAAAGACCAGCCCCTGCCCGATTGGGTAAAACAGGCCAATTCCCTGCGGGAGCTGGCAGCCATGATGGGGATCGACCCAGATGGACTGGAAAGGACAGTCCGGGAATTCAACGAATTCGCCAAGAACGGCAAGGATGCCCGCTTCCACCGAGGCGAAAGCCTCTACGATAGGGCTTGGGCCACCCCGCTGGAAGGGATTCAGGCTACTTTGGGCCCCATTGAGAATCCGCCCTTCTTCGCCGCGGAGATCGCGCCGGGGGATATCGGCACTTCCGGAGGGGTCCGGGTGAACAAGCACGGCCAAGCCCTAGATGTTCTCGGTCGCCCCATACCCAGGCTCTACGCGGCGGGGAACAACTCGGGCGTTGGCGGTCCTGGCGTAGGCTACGGCGGCGGAGGAGGGACCATCGGTCCTTGCATGACCTTCGCGTATCTCGCCGGCAAACACGCAGCAGGACTTCCCCGCTGGTAATCTTGAGGGCCCACTGACCGGTGGGCCCTTCTCCTACTCCCCAAGAATGTCTTCAATCAACGTAGCCTCCGCGGCTTTGAGGAAAGCCTCGACTTCCGCGTCCGTCATAGGGGTGGAGATGCAGCCCATCCCCCGGGAGGC
>JAAYLV010000077.1 GCA_012521755.1 Bacillota bacterium
AGGTCAAAAATGGAGCTTGAATGGGTTACAGGCCATAATGCAGCTGTTGTGCAGGCGTTTCGAAGGCAGCCTGGCGTCACTTCTCAAACGGCTAGCCGGAACTGTCAGCGGCGTCTGTGAAGCCTTGACGGAAGGGATTGCAAGGACGCGCTCGACCGCCAGAAAGGTGTTGGAGTATGAATATGGAATTCAGATCGTTCATCCCCCAATGATGGATGCAGGTCGAACTCGGTCGGGAGGCATGTCACATTTCCCACATCGTTTGAGTCACGATTGCAACATTTGATAATCATCTTTGACAGCCATTCGGGGCTCGGGAGACTTACCCACAAACTCTTGACACAGTCTGTCTAGCGCGGCCGATTGACGGGCCCAGGAGTGTGTACTATAATATTGGTGTTCGCCAGGAATGATTGTAGAGCGCGCCGGAGTGGGGGAACGGCAGACCCGGGGGACTTAAAATCCCCTGCTCGCAAGGGCGTGCGGGTTCGAATCCCGCCTCCGGCACCAATCGAATAGGGATATAGTAAAGGGACTCGCCAAAGTGAGTCCCTTCTTGACATTCAGTTCCAGCAATTCCCTAACCGCTCAACTGCTCTTGCGCCGGTCTTTTTCCGTTAATACCAGAAACAACAATAGTCCCACTCCGGCTAAAGAGAAGACCATCATGGCGGCCACCGCCGGATGCTGCTCCCCGGTAGCATACCTGGTAACCGTGGATGAAAACAAAGCGAACAAGAGGAGGCCTACGGAGAGGCCATACAGGAGGGCCCTGAGCCTGGGCATCGGATACTTCACCTTGGTCTCCCGCGTCAGCAACCCGTAGGTCAGCAAGGCCCCGCCAATGACGATGAAGATTCCAGGGCCGGCCGTAGCCACAGGGTCTTCCGCCGGCATAACATACATCATCACGACGGTAAACAGGCCGAACATGCAGAGCAAGACGCCGCCGATGATGCTGGCGATGGACCAGCCGTCGACCCGGCCGGCTGGCCAGTTGCCCTGATTCCGGCGCAGATCATCTACCAATGCGCTCAGATCCCCGAGGGATGCGATCGCTTCCCGAAAGGCTTCGTCTTCCTCCATCCCCTGCCCTTGGTAATCGCTGATTTTCTCCAACAAATTGGTGGTCAACTCTTCTTTGAGCTCGGCCAGCTGACGGCTCTCGCCCACACCTGCAAGAACGCTGTCGAGATAGTTTTCAACTCGCTGCTTAAGCACCCTTAAGCTCCCCTTTGATCAGTTTATCGAGGATGTCCTTAGCCAGTTCCCACTCTTTGACCCGCTGCCGGTAGTATTCCTTGCCTTCGTCAGTGATCCGGTAATACTTCCGCCGCCCGCCTTGAGTCTCATCGCCCCAATAGGAGGAAATGAGATTCTCCCCTTCCAAACGACGAAAAGCCGTGTAGAGGGTCGCTTCCTTCAGTTGGTACCGGTTCCCGCTCAGCTCAATTATCTGCTTGAATATCCCATAGCCGTAGCTGTCACCCTGCCGCAGGATGTTCAGGATTATTGTGTCGGTATGTCCCCGAATCAGATCCGTGGAAATGGGCCCAGCCATACTACCTCACCGCCTTGAATATATCATACGCAGTAGTACTATGTCTGTCAAGGTACTTTTGGAAGTCTGGACGAAGTTGATCTTTCTTCATCGTTAAGCCATTTAGCGTCCTCTCGAGGTGCATCTTTGTGGGGAATCTTCCTAAGGATACAGGAACTTTGACCCTTTAGGGCTAAGTATCTTTTCAAACCTTAGATGCCCCGAAATGACGGGCGACAAGTCAACGGTACGAGGAATCCCAATGAAACAAGTAACCATTATCCTATTGCTACTTTGCCTAATCATTCCCTCCGCTGCAGCAGCAAGGGCCGTTGAGGTCCCCCGGGATGTATATCAGCTGAATCCTTACATGGAGGTGCTGCCCGATCCGAGCGGCGAATGGACCTTGGCTGATGTGACGGGGGCCCTGGACCAGGACTTCCGCAAACTCACCAAGAAGGATCCGAATTTCGGCTATAGCCGCTGGCCCTATTGGGTGAGGATTGACTTCGATGAGGAGTTGGATGTCGACGAGGCTTGGATCTTGGAGATTGCCAATCCACGTCTCCAGGGCATCGATCTATACATTCTACAGAACGGAACATGGCATCACGTCGAAGCCAAAGGAAGCAGCCTTTCCCAAAGGAGGGTAAGCCTCATCGACGCGGGCTTTGCCTTCCGCCTCCCCCCGGCGACGACTAAGCTCACAGTGTACGCCAGGATCGTGGCCAATGGCTCCATGGACTTCCCGATGAAGCTGTGGTCCTTCCATGAGTTCACTCGCTACGTTAACCGCATCCAAATCTTCTGGGGGATATACTACGGTCTCATCCTAGCTATGATCATCTACAACGGCTTCCTCTTCCTCTCGACGAAGAGCATCAGCTACCTCCATTATGTGCTGCTGACAGCCAGCATGGCCTTGTTCCAGATAGCCGACAGCGGGCAGGGATATGCCTATCTTTGGCCCAATCACCCCTGGTGGGATCAAAAGTGCGTCGGCATCTTGGCAGGCCTGAGCTTGACCATGACCATCATCTTTTCCCGAAGCTATCTGGACACAAAAGCCACCCACCACAAGCTTGACATGGTCCTCTGCCTGTGCCAGTGGTCCGGACTGGGAGTCTCTTTGCTGGGCGTTTTCTTGCCCGCGGGCTGGACCATCAGGATCGGCATACTCCTCGCCTTCCTGAGCCTGCCCATCCTTGGGGCGATGACCGTGCTGCGGATTAAACAAGGATTCCAACCCGCCTTGTTTTATGCGGGGGCCTTCCTGGCCCTCTATCTGGGAGGGACAGTGAGCGCCTTCAGGTACCTGGGCGTCTTGCCCACCAACTTCATCACCAGCAACGGTCTCAAGCTCGGCTACATGTTGGAGGCCACAATCTTATCCTTTGGAGTAAGCTCCTACATCAGCGCCATGCAAAGGGAGCGGATGGAAGAACAACACCGCCTGGAGCTGTTGGAAACCCTGCACGAGAGTACAAGCAGCCTCCTTGGCACATTGGAGCTGAACAAGGTGGTCGAGCTGGTCCTCCAGGCGGCCTTAACACTCACGGGACATGAAACAGGCCTGATATTCCTGAAAAACGACTCCGGATTTGTCATCGCGGCCTTGGGGCCCGGCCTGAGCAGCGATCTGCTGGGCAAAGCCCTGCCCTCATTCCAGTTCAGCAACCGGGCAGCCCAGGTGAGGGATGCTGACTTGTCCCCCTACGGCCTTGCAGGCAAAGCCAGGTCCCTCTTGGTGATGCCCATCGATTGTACATATAGGCTGCTGGGCGGCATCGTGCTATTCAGTCAGCGGGATGCATTCCTCACCGAATCGGACCTCCATCTAATAAAGATCGGCCTGAAACAAGGGGGCAGCGCCATTGCCAGCGCCCTTCGCTACGATGAGAAAAGCAAGCAGGCCACCATCGACGGCCTGACCGGCGCCTTCAATCGCAATCACTTCTTGGAGCTCGGCCAGGTCGCCTTCGCCCAGTCTAGAGAGGACGGCCTTCCCTTATCCTTCATCATGCTGGACATCGATCACTTCAAAGAAGTAAACGATCGCTACGGCCATTCTGTTGGCGATCAGGTCCTGCAGCAGTTGGTCAACCGCTTCAATCAGATCATCAGGAAGACGGACATCCTCGGCCGCTATGGGGGAGAGGAGTTTGGCATCATCCTCAAGGATGCCAATCCCAAGGAATCATGGCAGCTGGCGGAGCGGCTGCGCAGGGCCGTGGAACAGAACCCCCTGGCCATCGGCGATCTAATCCTGCCCATCACCATCAGCCTGGGAGTAGCGTCCTTGGAAAACGACCACAGTCTAGCCGACCTCATTGAAAGGGCCGATAAGGCCATGTATCGGGCGAAGGCCAAGGGAAGGAATCGGGTGGAGCTAGGCTAGGCCAAAGACAATGTCAAGAAGGGCATCGAGAATGCCCGATTCACTGATCCTAACCCGGGTGAACCCCAGCAGATCCATCACCTGTTCGAGGATGAGGGCGCCGGGGACGATGATGTCTGCCCGGGCCGGGTCAAGTCCCGGGACCTTCCGCCGCCACTCCAAAGGCAGGGCCCCAAGGAAAGACCTCAGCTGGCTCAGAGTCTTGCGGGAAAGTTCATGTCCGTGCACCCGGCGAACATCATAATCAACGAGCCCCAGATCGATGGCAGCCAGGGAGGTGGCCGTCCCGCCGGTGGCGAGCAGCTGGCGGGCATCAGGGAGGAAGGTCAAGGGCTCCTTGAATAGGCTAGAATCCCACTCCCCTTCGGCAGCCTTCACCGCGCCGAGGGGAATGCTGACCAAGACAGGCTCGCCCTGGGGAGTTCCCACGGCAACTTCCGTGGAGCCGCCGCCAACATCGACGACCCCCGCCAAATCCAAGCTGTCCACGCCCCGCAAGGCACCGCGAAAAGAAAGGAGTCCTTCTTCCCGGCCCGAGATGACCTGGGTCTCAATGCCCACTTCAGCGAGGACCTTAAGGCATTCATCAGCATTGGCCGCCTCCCTCACAGCACTGGTGGCAATGGCGCGGACTTCGCCAACACCAAATTTCCGAAGAAGAGAAGCGACCTCCTCCCCAGCCCCCCGGAGCCTGGCAAGGGCCGCCGGCGATATTACCCCGGTGCTTCCCAGCCCTTCACCCAGCCGGATTGACCAAAGCCCCCGGTAGAGAGCATGCCAGCCCTTCCCCTTTTGTCCTTGACCGATGAGGAGCCGGAGGGAATTGGTGCCCACATCGAGGGATGCGGCCCGTAGACACCCTGTGTCGAGGGCGACCATTTCATGGGTTTGGAGCTTATGGGGGGGAATGATAAGGCCATCGATGGGGCTTACGACCTCCCCCTGACAAGTGAGGCAGGAATGGGCATATTTCCCCACCAGATGGGGGTTGCTTGTCAGCAAACGGTGGACCCAGGCCCCGACGGGGTTTTGCTGCTCGATCAACCAGTCCGCGTAATGGGCATGGAGGCACTTGATGCCGCCTGGAGAGGTTGTGCCGCCCACCCCCTGCTCGACGAACATCCGGTACATGCTAGGTGACGATTGGAAAAGCTCCCACCGATCCCTCCAGGACATCAGCCCCTGGCGGCGAAGGGCGTAGCGAGCGTGGACGCTAGCCAGATTGCTCCATCCCTGACGGGCGGCGAGGGCAACCCCGCCCTTCCCCTCTAAGAACCCGATGGCCCGCCGGAGCAAAGGACAGCTGAGCCACCAATTGGTCGGGAAAAAGCCGCCGGGGACCGCGAAGGGATGGGTGACGATCACCCCGGGGCGCCCTTGGAAACACCGGCAGGCGATCCCCAAAAGGCCCCGCGGCGGCCTGCCGAGCTGCCGGTTGATGATCCTCATATCCAAGGGGCTGATCTTGCGCTCCATGTCCACCCTCCAAAAAGAAAAGCACCCCGCGGGATGCTTTCTCTTCAAAATCTATTTATCGGTTCTTCAAAATCCCCGAGGGCCAGCCCCCCGTCCTCCGCGTTTTGCCTCCATACTACGCCTCAGATCCTGCTGCCGCTCGTCGCTTTCTTTCAGGAAGCGGGCCAGTCGATCCTCAAAGGACTTCCGGCTCCCTCTTGGGCGGGATGAACCGTTGTAATCCTTGTCCACACGCTTGATTGATAAGCCGATCTTACCTTCGGAAATATTGATTACCTTGACTTTGACTATATCATTCTCTTTGAGGTAATCGTTGATGTCCTTCACATACGCATCCGCCACTTCGGAAATATGCACTAGGCCTGTCTTTCCGTCGGCAAGTTGAACAAATGCACCAAAATGGGTGATCCCTGTGACTTTCCCCTCAACTATGCTGCCGACCTCAATGGTCATACGTTGATAAGAGCCTCCTCTTAATATTTGCCTTCGGACTGGCTAGGCATATTATATCCCAGCCTCACAAAGGGTGTCAACAACAAAAAGCCCAGCTACGGTCCGTCATCGTCGGCGGGCTCGGCAATGTAGAAGATGGTCTCCCCCGGCTTGACCAGTCCCAGCTGCCGCCTGGCCACTTCCTCTAGGTGTTCGGGGCTCGTCAGTCGCTCAAGTTCAAGCTGCAGCTGTTCGTTGCGCAGCTCCAGGGCGGCAATTTCCCCCTCGATCCTGGCCAGCTCCCGCTGCAAAGCAATGATGGTGAGGAAGCTGCGTCCATAAAGGAAGCCGGCAATGATTAATAACCCCAGCAGGGCGAGTACCAGCGGGGTGAGGGAATTCATCCGGTAGACCCGGCGGCCGCTCCCCACACCAATCACCTCGAAGCTACATTCGAGGGAAGGGACCTAGATTCCTCCACCAGCCGCTGAGGGAGCCTCGCCGCCGCCAGGAGCGCCGTCCCAAGGGGCCGTCCTGCAAGAAGACCACTGCCCCTGCAACTAGATAGACAGGCAGGCTGACTAAGGCGAAGATGGCCCGCAGGATGAGGCAGATGCCCGATCCCGACAGGACCGCCAAAGAAATCAGTCCGTGGACCATGAAGGGGCTAATTACGACGAAGTAGAGGAACAGCCCTAACAAAAAGCCAACGGGCACGTAGAAGCGAAGCTCCCCCCAATTGCCTGTCAGGAGAATCCAAAGGATGCAGGGCGTGGCAATTAGCCAGAAAAAGGCGTCGAACAGGGCGGTTAGCAGGGCTCCAGGGCGGGCAAAGCCCCGGAAGACCCGGTAGACGTCAAAGAGGCCTCCCAGGAAGACCCCCGCTGCGATGACGGTGAGAAAGGCGCTGACTTGAGTACTCAGGGAATGCAAATTTCTCTCCCCCTTGCCGCATCTTTCCCTCTATGCTATGCAGCAAGGCGGACCTTTGCTACTTGAGGAGCCTGCCAAACAGACCTTTCCTTTTGCTGCCGGGCTCGGCAGTGTATTCGAGGGACTGAATGAAGCCCTCGATGATGAGGCTCCCCACGTCCACGTTCAGCTCTTTGACGTGGAGCTGTCGCCCCCGGATTTCCAAGACCCCCGCCTCCGTCTCGAGGATAGCTTCATGTTCATCGAAGCTTTCCACGTTGATGATGCCGTCGACGGTGAGCCGCTCCCGATTGAGGAGGACAACTTCGTGCTTGTTGCCTGCAACCTTCTTATCGTCCAACAAAAGCACCCCCTTCATAGTCACGGGACTACCTCCCATAATACCTATGAAGGGGACTATCGCCTTTATGCCTAGTCCCACAGCTTCTGGATTTCAATATCGTTGAAGAAGAACTGGACTATCTCCTCCGGGGACTTGCCTTGTTTGGCGAACATGTAGGCATCCCACTGGCTGAGCCCCACCCCGTGGCCGTAGCCTGTTCCTTCGATGACTAGCATATCCCCTTCAATTTCCAGTTTGCTCACTCGGGTCGATTTCATCTTGTCGGCGCCTAGGGCCAGCCGGAAGGCAGTCCCATCCATGACCACTTTGTCCCCGCCGGAATGGGCGATCTCGATCTTGGTGATCCGATCCGTCGGTCCTTTCTCTAGGATCTGGATCCCATCGATGGCCCCCTGGACTCCCCGATCGGACAAGACCCGCTGGACGTCGGCCAGGGGAAACTCGGCTCGCCAGCTCTTCACATCCTCCGGGGCATACTCATTCTCGGGAACCAGGACGCTCTTGATGTAGGGCGGTTCTTCCTCCTTGAAGGTGAGGCCCTCTTTGGCTGTGGCCGTCTGCCCGCCGCTGTAGGAATGGAACCAGGCGCGCACGTAACGGTTGTTATAAGTCATGACCTCCCCCCGGGTCCGCTCGACGGCTTCCTTGATCGTCGGGGTGATGGCCTGAGCGTTGTAAGCCTGGGCCTGCTCCACATCGGTAGAGATGTCGGTGCCGGTCTGGGCCTTAGTGCCTCCGCGGCTGAGAAGCTCCATGGTGAAGCTGCG
>JAAYLV010000078.1 GCA_012521755.1 Bacillota bacterium
GGACTAGGAGCCTTCACCACGAAGAACTCAAGGATCTCCTCATCCTGATTCGACACGTTCATCTTGGTTTGATAGGGAATATTAACGATGGTGCCGGCCGGATAACGATGCTCTGGCTGCTCATTCAGCTGCAAGGTGACCTGACCCCGGAGGACTATCATGTAGACGTGAGAGTTTGAATAGTGTTCGGGAAGGGCTCCACCCCTCGGCAGCACCATGTGGTTGATCCCGACATGGTCGTCTTCCAAGAGCCGCTCAACTAGCTTCTCATCGGTCAGGGTAAAGCTATAGGGCTTCTCAACCATTGGCAACGCTCCCTTCTGTTATAGGATGCCCAATTTCAAGGATAGAAGGCGGCAATCCGAGGAGCATCCAGCCACTCCCAATGGCCCTCCCATCCGGCATGGCGGGCGCCGAGCTCAAAATGAAGGAGGGCGATGCCGCAGTCGAGCTTCTTGGACACAAAGGGGGTGTCAATGCCGGCAGCTGTCAGGATGACCCGGTCATCTTGGAGGGTGAAGCGCCATGGCTGGCGATTCATGGCCGAAGGGGCAAGGCGGGCCGTTTCGACGCCAGCTTTAACCCATGGCGGAGCCTGGTGGAAAAAAGGACAGATCGTCGCTAGGTCCTTTCGGCCTTTGCTGCGGGCAAGGCCCTTGAGGACGCGGTGGCCATAGCCCTGACGGGATGCGGGGTAGCCTAGGGGAATAATGGCGTACACCCGCTCTCCGGGTGAGGCGAGTTTCTTGGCCATCTTGGATGCCCGGAACATCCCCCCGACCCAACATGTACCAAGACCAAGAGCCGTCGCCTCAAGGACCAGGCCTTCGCCCAGGTACCCGATCTGTTGATCGATTCGTTCCTCCTTGGGGCTCCCCAGGAGGGCGATGTAGCCTTGGGCCCCGACGAAAAGACCATAAGCGGCTCCGCGCAGGATGTCCCGGGGCTCATCGCCTAAGATGACAGCCCTTGCCGACGGAGCCGCTTTTTGCAAGAGATCAATTGTCTTGGTCAGCCGATGGAGGAACGACTCTGGAATCGGCTGTGGATCGAAACTGCGAACCGAGACCCGGTGAAAAATAGCATCCCACCAGCGGGCAAGGAGCGCAGCATCATCTGTGGGAAGCACAATCCCCACCTTCCCCTTTGACAGTCTCGATGGCATGGGGGAGGGCTTCTAAGATCGCCCCGAGGGATTCTTCAACTCCCCGGGGGCTGCCCGGAAGATTGATGATCAAGGTTCTCCCCCGGATGCCGGCAGCGGCCCGCGAGAGCATCGCGCGGGGCGTGTTCTTGAGGCCCGCAAGGCGCATAGCCTCAGGGATCCCGGGAGCTTCCCGCTCGATCACTGCCCGGGTTGCTTCGGGGGTCACATCCCTGGGACCAAGACCGGTGCCGCCGCTAGTTAGGATAAGGTCTAGCTTCCAGTTATCAGCCCACTCCAGAAGCCTTTCTTTCAAGGCTCCTTCTTCATCGGGCAAAATGGCCTGCTGGATGACCTCCCCTGAGATCTCCTTGACCATCGCGGCGATCAGTTCGCTGCATTTATCCTCCCGCTCGCCCCGGGCCCCTTTGTCGCTGGCGATCAGAATTCCAACGGTGATGAGCTTGATGGGCTCCACCTCATCGCCGGCCTCGACGGGACCCCCTTTCAGGACGCGGGCGAAGATCCCTTCCCGGGGCATGACGCAGTCGCCGACCTGCCTGTAGATGGCACAATGATGATGACATTCCTTGCCATGCTGGGTGACCTCCAGGATGGCGGTCGGACCAATGCGCAGGCGGCTGCCGATAGGCAGGGCCAATAGATCGATGCCTGAGGTGGTGATGTTTTCGGCAAAATCCCCTGGGGACAGCTCAAGACCTTTAGAGCGCATCTTATCGATGCTTTCCTCGGCGAGGAGGCTCACCTGGCGGTGCCACGGCCCCGCGTGGACGTCCCCCTGCAAACCGTAGTTGTCAAGGAGCTGTCCTTGGTCTATAGGAGTCTTCTTATCCCCCTGCTTATCACTGATGGAGACGGCTACGACCCGACCCTTCAACCCTTCCACTCCTTTCAACCGCCGATCTTGGACATGGGCACGTTGCAGGCTCCGTCCAGCAGGTTATGCTGTTTCGGCTTGCTGGCGATGGCCTGAGCCAAAAGATGGACCAGACTCTCATGATCAAGTCCCGACCTTAGCTTATCCCGGAGAGATATCCCGAAGGTAGAGCAAAGGCAGGGACGGATCACCCCGTCAGCAGTCAGCCGGAGGCGATTGCATGTCCCACAGAAATGCCCGCTAATGGGCGAGATGAAGCCAACGGTGCCCAAGGCCCCCTCCAGCCGAAAGTAACGGGCCGGCCCCGCTCCCTGGGGTCCGGGGCAAGGTATGAGCTCATCGTGGATGGCAGCTTGCATTTCGCGGACGGAGACGAACTGCCGCCCCTTGGCATTGCTATCTAGAGGCATGACTTCAATGAAGCGCACATGCAAAGGCAGTCGGCGGGTAAGATCGGCGAAGGCCGGGAGTTCATCGAGGTTGGCATCGGCCATGACCACCACATTGATCTTGACGGGGTCAAAACCTATCTTTAAGGCCGCTTCAATCCCCTCCCAGACCTTGCGGATGTCTCCCCCCCGGGTCAGTTCCCGGTAGCGCCCGGGATCGAGCGTATCAAGGCTGACGTTCACCCGGCGCAAACCGCGACGGTAGAGATCTTCCGCCATATCCGCCAGGAGAATGCCATTGGTGGTGAGGGCAAGATCTTCGATCTCCGGTATGTTCGCCAGCAGTTCGACCAGGGTGGGAATCCCTTTACGCACTAGGGGCTCCCCTCCGGTGAGGCGAATCTTCCGGATTCCGACCTCGACTGCAGCCTTGACCACCCGGTAAATCTCTTCAAAGGTCAGAATCTCCTGGTGGGTCTTGGGGATGACACCTTCCTGCGGCATGCAATACACGCACCGCAAATTACAGCGGTCAGTGACGGAAATCCGCATGTAATCGATCTTCCGTTTGTATTGGTCCCTCATCACTATCCCCCGTAGATTTAGACCGCGGCATCGATGCCAACGATGCGCGCTTTGGCCCCGAGGGCCGCTAATTTCTGCTCGAACCGCTCATACCCTCGGTAAATATACTGGAGCCCTTCGATTTCGGTGACCCCCTCAGCCCCTAAGGCGGCGACAACCAGTGCCGCACCCATCCGCAGGTCGCTGGCGGTGACGGGGGCGGCGCTCAGCCGGGGGCGACCGGTGATGACGGCCGTGCGGCCATCGGACTTGATCAGGCCTCCAAATCGTTTCAGCTCATCCACATGCCCGAAGCGATTGTCGAACACCCGCTCATTGATGATGCTCGTCCCTTCTCCCTTCATCATAACGGCAACTAACACCGGCTGCAAATCGGTGGGAAAACCGGGATAGGGCAAGGTCTTGACTTGGATGGCCCGGGGGCGGCCCTTAGCGGACAAGTGGATGCTGTCCCCGCCTACGTGGAGCTTAGCCCCTGCCTCCTCCAACTTGCGCAGGACCGCTTCCACGTGCTTTGGGATCACATCTTCCACGACGATGTCCCCGCCGCAAGCCATTGCGGCCCAAAGGAAGGTCCCCGCCTCAATCCGGTCGGGGATGATGGTGTGTTGGGTGCCGGAGAGGGAATCAACCCCTTCAATCCGGATCACATCGGTGCCCGCGCCCTTGACCTTGGCCCCCATCATGATGAGCAGGTTGGCCAAGTCGACTACTTCCGGCTCCTTGGCCGCATTGTAGATGATGGTCATGCCCCGGGCTAGGGTTGCAGCCATCATCAAGTTCTCCGTGGCCCCGACGCTGGGGAAGTCCAGGTAGATTTCCTCCCCCCGCAGGCCCTCAGTCTCGGCCATGATGTAGCCGTGCTCCACCCAGATCTTGGCCCCAAGCTCCCTCAAGCCTTTCATGTGTAGGTCGATGGGGCGGGAGCCGATCTCGCATCCACCCGGGAAGGACACCCTGGCTTTGCCATAACGGGCCAGCAAAGGTCCTAAAAATAAAGATGAGGCACGGAGCCTCTTGGCCAGTTCATGGGGAACGACGGGGATGACCCGGGAGCCGGCCTTAATCTCTACTGCCCCCCGGCGCTGCCAGCGGATGCTCGTCCCCATTTGCTTCATTATTTCAAACATCCACCCGACATCGCTGATGTCGGGGACGTTCTCCAAGACTACCTTTTGGTCGGTCAGCAACGCAGCCGGCATGAGGGCCACCGCGGAATTCTTGGCGCCGCTGACGACCACCTTGCCTTCCAAGGGGTGCTCCCCTTCAATAAGCAGTTTTTGCATCAGGATTTCTCCTTTGACAACCTTGCGCAAAGTCCTATCGATTTACTAGTTCGCCAGTCACTTCATGGTTCCTCCTTCAGCGGCCAGCAACGCCCCGTTCTTCGTCAGCACATCGCCGAGGAGGATGTGTCCACCGATGGTGGCCTGGCTGTCGCCTTCGATGGAAAGCCTCACTCCCTTGATTCCCGGGAGCTCACACAAGGTGTTGACGACGGAGTAGATGGTGAGCTCTTCACTGCGGCCCCCGCCCCAGTGATTCCCGGCGAGCTCTTGACTAAAGTCGACATGACAGACCCCCTGGTGGATGGAAAGACCCTTGACTTTCGTCCCCCGGGGCAACGTTCGGAGCAGAATCCCCGCCACAGGTCCCTTGATGAGCTCATCGAGAACCAGTCGGGCAAGGTTTAGTGTATCGGCCGGATAGGGCCCCACGTCCCTCATTTCGGCCACCAAGCCGTCTTCCCGGTTGGTCCCTCCTTGAAAATAGAGGAGGACCTGTCCGTCCCCGGGCTCGAGGGAGGGACCCATCGTCGGCTCCTTGGACAAGGCATCCCCGTCCCTTTTGTCCTCAAGCTGCCTTTCGCCGAAGAAGCGAATCACTCCGCTGCCGATGGCCTCGGCGAGCTTCCCTTGGTGATCGGCATCCCCCAGGAGTCTTTCCTCCCGGGGATTGGAGAGAAAGCCTACTTCGATCAACACAGCGGGCATCCCGACATCCCGCAGGATCTGAAAACTCCCAGCCCTGGCTTGGCGATGATTAGGGCCGAGTCGGTTGAGCAACTCGTTTTGAATCAAGATGGCCAAGCCTCGTCCTTGGTCATCATTTGGCAGATAGAAGGTTTGGGCCCCCGACCAGACAGGTTCCGGGCCCCCACCAGCGTGGATGCTGATGAAGATGTCTCCTCCTTGGCTTCGCGCGAAGGCTCCCCGGCGGATGAGATCCTGTCGCCTTCGTTCCATAGGCGATCCATCCGGATCGGCCAAATTCCGGTCGTCTCTGCGGGTGTAGCAGACCTCTACCCCCTTCTCCTCCAGGGCGGCCCCCAAGGCCAGGGCGACGGCCAAGGCCACATTCTTCTCCGCCAAGCCCCCGGAGCCGACGACGCCCGGATCGCCCCCTCCATGGCCAGGATCGATGATCACCTTCGTCCCGGCGGAGGGAGCGCTCAAGTAGACGGGCAAGGTCTTGGTGATGGCCACATTCCACCCCAGCAGAAAGGAAAATAGCCCAAGGAGGAAGCAAAGCTGCCTTCGGGTGATGACGAATGCCGTCATGGTCCCCACCAAGCTTTAGGGAAGATACTAATACTTATTCTTCGCTCCGGGACCCTATCCCTCAAGGACATCCTTCTCCATCACATAGACCCGGTAGCCCCCCTCTTTAGCCACCTCGCGGCAGTTGCCGAGCAGGTCCAAAAGGCGACTCGCCACGGTCTTCACCCCTTGCCGGGTGCGACCGACTATGTACAGCTTCCCTCCGGGGACCAAGGCCCCATAGGCCTCGTCCAGGAGGGACAAGACAAGCTGGCGGCCCGCCCGGTAGGGGGGATTGGAAACGATGAGGTTGAAGGCAACGCCCCTGACTGGTTCGAGCCCCTCACCCCAATAGACCTGGGCGTTGGTGATGCCATTGGCGGCAAGATTCTGCCGGGCAAGCTCAACCGCGCGACTGTTCACATCCACCATGTGGACCTGGGCCTTGGGGGCGAGGCTGGCAAGAACAATCCCGATGGGGCCGTAGCCGCACCCAAGATCTAGGAAGCTCCCCTCCTCCGGGATGGGGACGCTAGCAATGAGGAGCCTCGTTCCGGGGTCTACGCGCCTTTTGGAAAAGACCCCTTCATCGGTAATGAAGGTAAACTCCCGCCCCCGCAGCTGTTCTTGGAAGCGCTGGCAGCGATGCTCGACGTTGGGCTGGGGCGAAAAGTAGTGCTCCCCCATCACCCATCCTCCCTCCCTAAATACAGCATCCGGTTTAGAGCCCGGTCATAACTGCTCCAACCTTTCGACCCCGACTGTTTGGCGGCGGACACGAACTTGAAGACTTCCGCATCCATCAGGTCGGCATGGTGGAGTACACATGCCTCCGGCATTTTCGGACGGCGAGGGGAACCCCACTCATACTGACCGTGGTGGCTGATGAGCAGATGGCGAAGCCGCAACTTAAGCTCCGCCGGGAAGCCTTCCAGCTCATCGACCGCCCGGCAGAGCATCTCATCGGCCATGACGATGTGACCAAGGAGCCGCCCTTCATCGGAGATGTCGATGGCCACATCCCAGACATACTCATGGAGCTTGCCGATATCATGCAAGATGGCCCCCGTGAGGAGCAAATCCCGATCGAGGGGATAAGTGCGGGCCATCAGTTCACATATCCTGACCACATTCCAAGTGTGCTCGATGAGTCCCCCAAGGTATGCATGGTGCATGCCCTTGGCTCCAGGAGCCTGCCGCAAGGCGCCGGCCACTTCTTCATCATCCAAGATGTGGCGGAGGAGCCTTTGCAAGTGGGGGTCCCCGATAGACTCGACTACTTCTTTGATCTCTTGGAAGATCTTTTCTGGGTCCCCATCCCCCGTCGGCAGAAAATCCCGCGGGTCATACTCCCCCGCTGAGGCTTGGCGCAAAGTAGTCAACACGATCTGGGGGCTGCCCCGGTAGACCCCGACTTGCCCCTCGATCCAGACGGGAGCGCCTTCTTCCACCTGGGAGTAGACCTGGGGGCCCCCATCCCACAGGACGGCGCTTATCTCCCCCGTCTTATCCCCCAGCTGACAGCTCAGATAGTGCCCTTCCTTAGACACGAAAGGGTCCAGCCGTTTGCGTTTAAGGACAAAAGAACCTGCGATTTGGGCCCCTGGCCGCAGGTCCTTGATGTAGGTGCGTTTCATGGGATGAATATGCCCTTCCTCCCTTCTGTCGCGGGTCAGTCTTCCAGGATGGGAACTAGTCTGGTCAAGGTCTTAAGATCCAAGGCATTGTGGCGGATGACCCCCTCAATTGCCGCAACATCCTGGGTTTCGACAAAGTGGTAGTAAATCTCGGGAATGAGGGCTCCCGGGATGTCATCGGCCGGGCGGCTCTGCAGGCAATACTCTTCGACGGTGGTCAAGCGGCAATTGGGCAGCCGGCCCTGCCACACCCGCCGGACATGGGACAAGAGGTCCACATGGAGATGCCCTTTGGGCAGGGGAAGACCATAGGTTAGACAGCGGGCCCTGATAAAGGGCACATCGAACATCTTGCCATTGTAGGTGAACAGCAAGGGAAAGCTCCTAAGTTCGTGGACCACTAGGGACAGTAAGGGACACTCTTCCTCGAAGCTGCGGGCCAGATACTGCTTGAGATGAAAGACTCCCTCCCGCCAATAAACCATCCCCACCAGGAAGAGGGGCCTTGCGCTCGCCAGTCCAGTAGTCTCGATATCGAGGAAAAGGGCCTCCTCAGGCCTGAACAGCGCCACCAGATCCCGATCCCGGGCCCCCGCTTGTCGCAGGGTGTAAACATCCCCCTGCGTGATGGCCGCCAAGATGCGCCTGGCTTGGCCCCCCCAGCGAGGGTGATCGACCAGGTCCGCCAGGCACCCATACCCTTCCGCCCGCAAGCGTTCTTCGGTGTAGGGACCAATGCCATGGAGAAGCTGAAGCTGAGAGTGCAGGTCTCCCGGAGGGGGCCAGGGCAGCTCCCCGGACCACTCATCGGTGATAAGATAGAGGGTTCCCCCAGCGTGTCCAATTTCCCGACCCCCCAGGATATCCTGGGCTAGAGGAGGGCGGGGGGAACCCCTCCGTTGTCGCTCCCGCAACCGCCGCGCCAAATCCATCGACAACCGCCACCCGTCGGCAATAAACTGGCATCTATCTTCTGGAAAAGACGGCCCTTCTCCTGCCTAGAGGGGCCACAGGGAGAAAAGGACGCAAAGGACCAGGGGAACCATCCCCAGGAGAACCGCGGGCCACAACAGATGGGCGGGCAGCCCCGGGTCGAGGACTTCCGCGAGCTTCTCTTCCATCATGCGGTAGAAGGCAAGCTTCGCACTGATGGTGATTATGTCCCCATCGGGGGTCAAACCTTGCAGGAAGCATTCTTGCATGCCATTTTCGACGACGATCGCCCAAGAGTCGGCCCAAGTCCGCACCATCCCCTGGACATGATAGGCCAGGAGGAAAAAACAACACCAAATGGCAATGGCGCCGAAAAACCCTAAGACGTAGCCGTTGCCCCCGATCCACCAAAGATAACCTTGGGCAAAGTACACCATCATGGCCACGATCGTCCCTAGTTTGAGGGCTAGGCGATAAGACTCGCCCTTTATTTCCTGGACCCGGACAAAGTCCATCCGGTCCGGCATGGAAGGATCGCCCACGTATCTGATGACGGCCAGGATGACTTCGCCTGCCCCGGCCAGGAGATAACAAAGGGCGGCCGCCCAGGCGAAACACAAAGAGGGCGCCAGCCACCCCTCCCAGGAGCTAAAGCTCAAGGCTGCCCCCACCACCCCCAACAGACCGACATAAATCAAGGGGAAATAGCCCTCAGCCCGCAGCTGGGGAAAAAACACCCACCGGGCAACGAGGACAAAGACGATAGTAAAGCAGACAACCACCAGTTCATCCCAAGAGCCCAGGGACATGGACTGCCGGACAAAAACAAGGAACGCCGCCAGGATCCCGGCGAGAAGATAGGCGCTATACTCCCTTCGATCCATCATCTCCCCCTCCGTCGGCCAGGCCTTACTACAGCTTATGGGGAAAGAAGCCTTCCTAGAACAGGGGAGCGATCTAGACTGCGCCTTCGGACATCACCGATTTGTTCTTGCCCCCGGCCTTGGCTTGGTAGAGGGCCTGATCGGCTAGCCGCAGAAGCTCTTCCTTATCGCGCACCAGCTCACTGGTGCACGCGATGCCCACCGATGCCGTCAAGGGGGTGCCATGGCCCTCGCCCTTATGCCGTTCCAAAAACTCGGCGCAAGCAAGGGAAATATTCCGGCGGATCCGGTCGGCGAGCATCTCCGCCTGATCCCGATCGAGCAGGGCGCCGGGGACCACCACAAACTCATCCCCGCCCCATCGGGCCAGGATGTCGCCTTCCCGCAGGATGCTCTTCAGCCGATCCGCGATGGTTCGCAAAAGTTCGTTGCCGGCCAGATGACCCATACTATCGTTGAGCTCTTTGAAATCATCCAGGTCGATCATGATCACATAGACTTGGTCTTCCCGATTGAGCACGTCGTCGAGATGGGCGTTCAAGAACCGATGGTTGAAAACGCCTGTCAAGTCATCGATGGCCACTTGGGCGAGGAGCTCTTCATAAAGGTCCCGCTCCATCGCCTTAAGGCGGCGCAGGCCCCAATAGCCCCCACCGCAAAGGAGGAACGAGATGAGACCGGCCTCCCCGACCCACACGCCCCTCGTGAGGGCATCATAGCCTTGACTAGCCGCGACTAAGGCGAGGGCGGCCAGTCCATAGATTTCCCGGGGCTTTAGGCTTTGCACAACGATGATGAGGAGGTAGAAGGCCTTGTACGGACTATTAACCCCGCCCGTCCTGGCGACGACTAGATGGACCAGGGGCATGAGGACTGCCATGTCCAACACGTCAAAGGGAAAGGCATTCTCCTCCCGGGCCCATCTCTCCACCGCCTGGATCCCAACTAAGACCAGCAAGTAGATGACCAGGGGGGCTAACGGCTTGACCCACAAGTGCTCCCCCCCATAGAGCCCCATTAAGGCCATCGCCAGGTGCATTCCGAAGAAAAACAGCCCGAAGGGCAAGCCTTCAAACAGCTGCTTCCGCTTGGCCGAGTCTCCCCCAGCTTCAATGATCGGACCTAGATTGGGAGCTGCTAAGAGGAAGATGAGCCCGATGACAAGGGCCCACTCACCAAGGAGGCTGTCCAGAAAGAAAAAGGCCCCACCGCCTAATAACACTGACTTAGCCGCCGGGAGTAAACCCATGGGCACAAACCGATAGAAACAGAGGGCAAGGCACAGCAAAGCCAATAGTTCCAGGATCCCCTGCTCCATTGGGAGCAAGAAGACTGGGGAAATCAAGAGGCTCACCATTAGGTTTAGGACGACTAGTCTAGGCCCCTTGACATCTTTGCCCTGAAAAAAGAAAGCAAGACCGCCTATAATGAAAACGGCCAGCACATTTCCCCCGATGGCTGCAACAGACTGGGACAGAAGCATGGATTTCACTCCAGAGGACAGGACCGACTAGAACTATACGTGTAAGTATACCATATTCGGGGAATAGGTCAAGTTCTGATTGTGGTGTAATTTCTCCTCCTAGTTGTTGAGTTCAAGCGGCAGTGTTGCGCTTAGGCTCCATCTCCGCAGGTTTGTTGTCGTTTTCCGAGCTCTTGTGCTCCCAGTAGGCTTCCATTCGAAA
>JAAYLV010000079.1 GCA_012521755.1 Bacillota bacterium
CTCCCCCGGTTCATTGCCGTGGCCAATGGGGGCAAAGACAACTTGCCCGAGATTCGGCAGGGCTTTGAGCGGGTTTTGGCGGCGCGCCTTGCCGATGCCAAGTTTTTCTGGGAGGTGGACCGGAAGACTCCCTTGGAGGGATATATTGAGAAGCTCAAGGGCATCGTTTTTCAGGAGGCCCTGGGGACCATGTACGCCAAGACCCTCCGCGTTAGGGACCTGGCAGTCAAGCTGGCGGAGGAGTTAGGTCTGGACGAGCACTTGCCCGTTGTCAAGCGGGCCGCCGAGCTGGCGAAAGCCGACTTGGCAACGAACATGGTTTATGAGTTTCCTGAGCTCCAAGGGGTTATGGGGCGGGAGTATGCCTTGGGGGCGGGGGAGGCCCCCGCAGTGGCTGAGGCCATCTTTGAGCACTATCTGCCCCGGTTTGCCGGAGATGAACTCCCCGAGACGGCGGCCGGCATGATCGTCAGCATCGCCGACAAGATGGACAGCATCGCCGGGTGTTTCGCCGTTGGCCTCATCCCCACAGGCTCTCAGGATCCCTATGCCCTGCGCCGGCAAGCATTAGGAATTATCCAGATCATCCTGGCTAAAGGACTGGACTTGTCTTTGACATCACTAATCAACTGGACCCAAGCCGGCCTTGCTGAACAAGTGGAACAGGCGCCGGAGACCGCCAGCCAGATCCGGGAGTTTTTCCTGGGACGGCTGCGGGGAGTGTTGACTGGCGAGGGAATCCCTTACGATGTCATCGACGCGGTCCTTGCCGTCGAAGCGGATCGCCTGCCCGATTTACTGGCTCGCTGCCGGGCCGTGGCTGAGGGCCTTCGGAGCGAAGGGATGGCGACTCTCCTGACTGCCTGCGAACGGGTGGCGAATTTGGCCGCCAAGGCCGACGATCGGAGGGTGGACCCGTCCCTCTTGGTGGAACGGGCGGAGAAGGAGCTTTATGAAGTCTATGAGCAGGTGAAGGATGAGGTAGCCGGGAAGATGGCCGCGGCTGACTACCAAGGCGCCTTGGCCGCACTAGGGCAGCTCGCGGGACCCATCGATGCCTTCTTCGACCAGGTCTTGGTGATGGCCGAGGATGAAAGTCTGCGCCGCAACCGGCTGGCTTTACTCGCCAACTTGACGGATCTGCTGACTTGTGTAGCCGACCTTCGCCTGATCGTTCCGGCCCGCTAAGGATTTTTTCTTGGCAAAGGAGGAAAGTAGTGGGAAGAGGCGAAGGATAACTAGGCGTCTTTTTGCCAGTGTTCTTTGGTCGGCCTTTGGCTGACCGATGATTTGGATACAGTAGGGTACACTAGGCTTGAGTTAAGGATGATTGAGAAGGGAGAGAGGCCAGGGTGAGCGCCAAGAAGTACGTCTATTTCTTCGGTGGAGGAAAAGCAGAAGGTTCTGCCGAAATGCGCAATCTTCTCGGCGGTAAAGGGGCCAATTTGGCAGAGATGACGAATATCGGCATCCCCGTGCCGCCAGGTTTCACCATCAGCACCGAGGCATGCATTGAGTTTTATGAGAATGATCGGCAGTGGCCAGAGGGGTTGGAGGACGAGGTTAAAGCCCATCTAGCCCGGTTGGAAGAGGTCATGGGCACTAAGTTCGGCGACCCTGAGAATCCGCTGCTGTTATCCGTTCGCTCGGGAGCTCGGGTTTCCATGCCCGGAATGATGGACACAGTCTTGAACCTGGGCATGAACGATCAGACTGTACAGGGTTTGATTGCGAAAACCGGAAACGAGCGTTTTGCATACGACTGCTATCGCCGGTTTGTGCAGATGTACGGCGATGTGGTCCTTGGGGTAGATTTTGACCTCTTCGAGGCTTTGATCCAGGAAGTCAAGGACCGCAAGGGCGTCGAGCTTGACGTGGACCTTGAAGCCAGCGACTGGAAGGAGCTGGTGGGCAAGTTCAAGGCTCTAGTCAAAGAGAAGACCGGCAAGGACTTCCCGGACAATCCCATGGAGCAGTTGTATGGTTCGATTAACGCCGTGTTTGCTTCCTGGAACAATCCTCGTGCCGTGAAGTATCGTGAAATCCATGAAATCCCCGGAGACTGGGGGACCGCTGTCAACGTCCAGGTCATGGTCTTTGGCAATATGGGCGATGATTCTGGTACAGGTGTAGCCTTCACCCGGGACCCGGCAACGGGGGAGAACGTGTTCTACGGCGAGTTCCTGATGAACGCCCAGGGTGAGGACGTGGTGGCCGGCATCCGGACTCCAGAGCCCATCGCCGAGCTCAAGCGCCTCAAGCCGAAGATTTATGCAGAGCTGGAGGCTATCTACAAGAAGCTCGAGAATCACTACAAGGATATGCAGGACATCGAGTTCACCATTCAGGAAGATGTCTTGTACATTCTCCAAACCAGGGCGGGCAAGCGGACCGCCACCTCCGCGGTCAAGATCGCGGTTGATATGGTCGATGAGGGTCTAATCGACAAGGAAACGGCCATTTTGCGGGTTGACGCGGTACAGCTGGATCAGCTCCTCCATCCCATGTTGGATCCCAACGCCAAGTATGATGTGTTGGCCAAGGGGCTGCCTGCCTCCCCAGGCGCCGCGGTGGGACGGGTAGTCTTCAACGCCAATGATGCCGAAGAGTGGCACAGCCGGGGCGAAAAGGTCATCCTCGTTCGCACCGAGACTTCACCGGAAGACATCGGCGGCATGAATGTGGCGCAGGGAATCCTTACGTCCCGGGGCGGCATGACCTCCCATGCGGCCGTTGTGGCTCGGGGAATGGGCAAGTGCTGCGTTGCCGGCGCCGGCGACATCCAGGTGATTGAGGCTGAGAAGTGCTTCCGCGTTGGGGATGTGACGGTCAAAGAGGGCGACTGGATCACCCTGAACGGAACCAAGGGCGAAGTCATCGTGGGCAAGATGGAATTGGTTGAACCAAAATTGGCCGGAGAATTCGGTCGCCTGATGGAGTGGGCTGACGAGGTGCGCAAGCTTCGCATCCGGACCAATGCCGATACGCCCCACGATGCCAAGGTGGCACGGGACTTCGGTGCGGAGGGCATCGGTCTTTGCCGGACGGAGCACATGTTCTTTGCTGAGGATCGCATCAACATCGTGCGCCAGATGATCCTGGCCGATGATGCTGAAGGTCGGCGCAAGGCCCTTGCCAAGCTCCTGCCCATCCAGAAGGGGGACTTCAAGGGGATTTTCCGGGAGATGGACGGACTGCCCGTTACCATTCGGCTCCTCGATCCTCCCTTGCATGAGTTCCTCCCCCGGGAGGACCAAGCCGTCGCCCAAGTGGCTAAGGAGCTTGGCGTGACTGAGGACAAGCTGCGCGCCAAGATTGCCAGCTTGGAAGAGTTCAACCCCATGCTAGGTCACCGCGGCTGTCGGTTGGGCATCACTGCCCCTGAGATTTACGAGATGCAGGTCCAGGCCATCATCGAGGCTGCTTGTGAGCTGGCAAAAGAAGGCGTCAAGGTTCTGCCTGAAATCATGATTCCTCTCACAGGCACCAAGAAGGAAATGGCCATTCTCAGGAAGCTCACCATTGAAACGGCCAACAAGGTCATTGAACAGGCGGGCATCGAGCTTGACTACCTCGTTGGGACCATGATCGAAGTGCCGCGGGCAGCTTTAGTGGCGGATAAGATCGCCGAAGAAGCGGACTTCTTCTCCTTTGGTACCAACGATATGACCCAGATGGGCTTCGGGTTCAGCCGGGACGACGCTGGCACCTTCCTAGGAGCCTATCTGGACCAGGGCATCTTGGAGAAGGATCCTTTCCAGAGCCTAGACCAAGAGGGTGTTGGGCAGCTGGTGGAGATCGGCGTTCAGAAGGGCCGCAGCACAAAGGCCGACTTGAAAGTGGGCGTTTGTGGCGAGCACGGCGGCGATCCTTCGTCCATCGACTTTTTCCACCGGGTCGGCATGGATTATGTGAGTTGCTCACCCTATCGGGTGCCCATTGCCAGGCTAGCCGCTGCGCAAGCCCAAGTGCGGACGCCTCGCAGCTAGGTTTGGTGGCAATAGCTTAGTCGAGGAAGCCCGCGCTAGCTGCGCGGGCTTCCTTGCCGTGGGCTCCCGAGGGCAGTTCGCCAAACCACGAGGGGGGTTGACAAGTGTGGAATCGGGAAGCCCTTGAAGAAAGAGAGCGGGAAACTTTATCCCCTCGCGCCCAGATGAGCACCCGGAGCCGGGGCAGGGAATATCCTGAACCAGAATGTGATTATCGTACGTCCTTTCAACGGGATCGGGACAGGATAATCCACTCGAAGGCTTTCCGCCGGTTGATGCACAAGACGCAGGTGTTCATCGCCCCGGAGGGCGATCACTATCGGACCCGGCTCACCCATACCCTCGAGGTTGCCCAGATATCTCGTACGGTGGCCAGGGCCCTGGGGCTTAATGAAGACCTGACGGAGGCAATTGCCCTTGGGCATGATCTGGGGCATACTCCTTTCGGGCATACAGGGGAGACAGTCCTCAATGAGCTTGTCCCGGGGGGATTCCGGCACAACCAACAGAGTCTCAGGGTTGTTGAATATTTGGAGATGCGAAGTGCCAACTATCGGGGGCTCAATCTCACCTGGGAAGTCAGGGACGGGATTGTGAACCATACAGGCCCGACAATGCCTGCCACCCACGAGGGGCAGGTAGTGCGGATTTGCGATCGCATTGCCTATCTGAACCATGATATTGATGATGCCATGCGGGCCGGCTTGCTGACCGAAGGGGATGTGCCTCCCCATTTGCTGGAGACCCTAGGCAGGACCCATGGGGCAAGGATCGATACCATGGTCCGGGATTTGGTCGGATGGAGCTGGCAGCAAGGCAGGATCAGCATGAGCCCGGTCATTGAACGGGCAACTAATGAACTGCGCGACTTTATGTTCAACACCATCTACGTAGGATCCCTCGCCAAGCGGGAAGAGGGGAAGGTGAGGGACACCTTAACCAGGCTGTTTGCATACTACCTTGAGAATACATCTGAGCTCCCAGAGCATATCCGCGCCATCAACCAGGCCTCCCATAGGCATGTGGCGGTAGCCGATTACATTGCCGGCATGACCGACCGCTTCGCCATTGCCGAATACTGTCGGTTGTTCTTACCGAGGGGCTGGCGCCGAACGGAAGAATTCTGAGCGGGGGAGGAGTTGCTGATGGGGCGTCGAAGGATGTAGGGCGGTGTCTCAGGGAGGGAGGACGGTGGCCCGGCGAATTCCGGAGGAAGTAATCGAAGAGATTAAGCTCGCGAGTGACATCGTTGCACTCATCGGCGATTACTTGCCCCTCAAGAGGACCGGAAAGAGCTACAAAGGTCTGTGCCCTTTCCACAACGAGCGAACACCGTCGTTTAACGTCAACCCTGATGATCAGTTTTTCTATTGCTTTGGGTGTGGCGTCGGGGGCAACATCTTCACCTTTGTGATGAAGATGGAGCACGTTGGATTTGTCGAAGCTGTGGAGCTTGTTGCCCGGCGGTTTGGCATAAGGATTCCCGAGACGGAAAGCTCTCCGGCGCAGCAGAAGGCCAGACGGGCGCGAGATGCCTTGCTGGAGATCAACAGGGAAGCGTTGGCCTTTTTTGTCAACTGCCTCTGGCAGAACCCCCGTGCCTTGGCTTACCTGGGCCGCAGGGGGATTAGCGAGGAGACGGCCCGGAAGTTCCAGTTAGGGTATGCGCCGGGCGGTGAACGCTTGGTGAGACATCTGCAAGGGGCAGGCTTGGACCTCCAGTTGGCGGTGCAGCTTGGCCTAGTCAGGATGGGCCGGGGGAATCTCCCTTACGACTATTTTCGGGACCGGTTGATGTTCCCCATCGCAGACGAGCGGGGACAAGTGGTGGGGTTTGGGGGCAGGGCCCTTGACCCTAGCGGGCCGAAATACTTGAACAGCCCGGAGAGTCCCCTTTTTAGCAAAGGGAATGTTCTATACGGTCTGCATTTGGCTCGGGGACCGATTCGACGGTCCAAGGAAGTGATTCTCGTCGAAGGCTACATGGATGTGATTGCCTTGCACCAAGGTGGCCTGGAGAATGCGGTGGCCAGTCTGGGCACTGCCCTCACAGACAAACAAGGGGAGCTCCTGCGGCGACAAGCCGGGAGGGCCTTTATAGCGTACGATGCAGATGCCGCGGGCAAGGCAGCTAGTCTGCGCAGCCTGAAAATGTTGGGAGAAAAAGGATTAGAGGTCCGCGTTGTCGAACTGCCCACGGGTGAGGATCCGGACAGCTTCGTTCGGAGTGAGGGCAAAGCTGGTTTCGATAGGTTAATGGAGGAAGCCTTGCCCTTAATTCAATACCGGCTCCGCCTGGCGATGGGAAAGGGACCTTGGGATACGACGGCCCGGGTGGAGAGCATGCGAAGGGCAGTGCGCGTGCTGGCTGAGGTGGAAAGCCCTGCCGAGCGGGAAGTCTACATGAAAGAAGTGGCACGGCAGTTAGGAATATCCATCGCCGCTTTAGAGGCAGAAATTGAGCGATATGGGGCAAAAAAAGGCACTGTAAGCAGATACAGGCATAAGATTGGTCGAAGTAGTTATAATAATACGAGTGGCAGCCTGGGCGAAGATGCCCTCGCGGGGGCTGATCTGGTAGAGATGGAACTTGTTAGGTTATTGCTGGAGGAGCCCCAACTAGTCTCCCGGGTCAGCGCGAGGGTGGGTCCTGCTGATTTCCGTCACCCGGCCCTGCGGAGCATAGTTGAGGTAATCTTTGCCAGGGCCGAGGAAGGGAAAACGACAACTGCTCAGGATATCGCTGCCGTACCAGTGGCGGCGGAGAGCGGCCTGTTGGCCCATCTCATCCGGGAAGATAACCTTGGCGGGGGAGCTGAGCTTGCGGATAAATGTGTTCGACGGTTGAAAGAATACCGCTTGAGCGAGTCTTTGACTCGGTTGGAAGAGAAACTGGCCAGTCCGGGGAATTCGGCAGGTTTTTTGGCTTCTCTTTTGATTCAGTACAAGGATTTAAAGGACAGTATCGGGAACTATTAATCCAGTTCCACCTTTGGCGGAATGGAAGGGGGGAGAAGGATGAGCCAGAAAGAATTGCCCAACATCGAGAGCCTTGAAGAGTTGATTAACAAGGGGAAGAAGCAAGGAAACTTGAGTTATCGGGAGATCATGGATGCTCTCCAAGACGTTGATCTGACACCGGAGCAGATTGATGAGGTATACGAGCACTTGACGAAGCTAGGCATCGATATCATCGCCGATACCGGAGATGGCGAGGTACTAGAACCGGAAAACGGAACTAGTGTCGATAGCGTCGATCTCATGTTGTCCGAAGGGATAGGCCTCGATGATCCGGTACGCATGTATCTGAAAGAAATTGGGCGTGTACCCCTTCTGACCGCCGAAGAGGAAGTGGAACTGGCCAAGAGGATTGAAGCTGGTGATATGGAAGCCAAGCGGGCCCTTGCGGAGGCCAACCTGCGCTTGGTGGTGAGCATCGCCAAGCGGTATGTGGGGCGCGGCATGCTGTTTCTCGACCTCATCCAAGAAGGTAATCTGGGACTCATCAAAGCGGTCGAGAAGTTCGATTACCGCAAGGGATACAAGTTCAGCACTTATGCTACGTGGTGGATTCGCCAGGCTATAACCAGGTCCATTGCCGATCAGGCTCGGACAATTCGGATTCCGGTGCACATGGTGGAAACCATTAATAAACTGGTCAGGGTGTCCAGGCAGCTGGTCCAGACCCTGGGAAGGGACCCGACTCCCGAGGAAATCGCGGAGCATATGGATATGCCTGTGGAACGGGTGCGGGAGATCATGAGGATAGCTCAGGAGCCAGTGTCACTGGAGACGCCCATTGGAGAAGAAGAGGACAGCCACCTGGGAGACTTCATTGAGGACCAGGACGCTCTCGCACCGGCAGATGTAGCTTCTTACGTTATGTTGAGGGAACAGCTGGAGGAGGTCCTGGAGAGTCTAACCCCCCGGGAGGAAAAGGTGCTTCGGCTCCGGTTCGGCCTAGACGACGGTAGAGCTAGGACATTAGAAGAAGTTGGGCAAGTCTTCGGCGTGACGCGGGAGAGGATCAGGCAAATAGAGGCCAAGGCCCTCCGCAAGCTGCGGCATCCCAGCCGGAGCAAGAAGTTGAAGGACTTCCTCGAGTAGTCTTTCTCCTTGACTGCTCAGCGAGGCTTAGCATATAATTATGTTGAACTATTCCTCGGTAGCTCAATGGTAGAGCACCCGGCTGTTAACCGGGTGGTTGCAGGTTCGAGTCCTGCCCGGGGAGCCAGGGCCCGTAGCTCAGGGGTAGAGCGGCGGACTCATAATCCGTTGGTCGCAGGTTCGAAACCTGCCGGGCCCACCAACAAGGGCTTTAAGCGACTTTGCGATGATGCAAGGTCGCTTTTTCCATCGTCACGGCCAACGGACTCGGTTTGCTTGCATCCTTTGCATTTTAATCTTACCATGTTCAGACATTCTTGTTAACTACTACTTACAAAATCATTCGGATATCCCTACAACAGACTCTGAAACAGCACTGCCTTGCCCAGCACCCTAATATCTCTAAAATCCTTTTCGGTGTAAAACCGGGGCTGGTAGTTGCTGTTTTCGGGCTTTAGTATCACGCCGCCATCGTTTTTGTAGAAACGTTTTAGGGTGACCTCATTGTCAATAAGAACAACGGCTATTTCCCCGTTTTCGACGATGGGCTGCTGTCTGACAAATACCAGGTCCCCATCGTGGATCCGAGCGTCCACCATACTGTCTCCCTTAACCCGTAAGCAAAAGTCTACCTGTGGGGTGCCATTCACCTCAACGTAAGTCTTGCAGTCATCATAAGCAAGGATGGGCTCACCCGCAGCAATCTCACCGAGAAGAGGAACCTTTTTGACCCTAAAGCTGCTCTTGGTATCTTCCATTCCGAGAATCCACAGAGGGGATACTCGGAGGGCTTGTGCCAATAGCGCTATTTTATCTCGACGCATATTCTCAATGTAACCGGTCTCCCACTTCGCCACAGTGCTCTTGCTGACTCCTACTAGATTGCCAACATCCTCTAGCGTCAAGCCTAATTCAAGTCTTCTGGCCTTGATTTTATCACCCAAATCCATTTTTGCCCCCCCCTTTTTGCTGGGTAGCCTTTACTACCCTCATTATAGCTTGTTTTGTTTCTGATATGCAACACAATGGCATTCGCTGCGGGAAAAAGTTTCCCAAAGGGGTTGCGGGAGGCCCGTTCTTGTGTTAGTATCAAAGTATCCTAAAGGAAACATCTACGGCTTGTAGGGGGTAAAAGCATGCAGATAAATGAGTTTAAAGCAGAGGTTGTGCGGAAAGGAATGACTCTTGACGACATCGCGACGAAGACTGGAATGAATAGGACTACGTTATGGCGGAGACTGAATAACCCCGATGGTTTCACGCTGAAAGAAATAAAGCATCTTAAGTATGCACTAGACCTGAATGGACAAAGGGTGCTAGAGATTTTTTTTGACCCCGAAGTTTCCTAAAGGACACAATGTGGCAGGGATCGACCTTAAGATCAATTCCTTTCTTTTCGTACTTCTGAGGTATCTGTAGCATCATACAGCACCTTGACAACTGCATAGCGCAGGCGGTGAGGGGTAACCGAGCAGGGCCAACCTGATGATAGGCCGCCGGAGATTGTGAACAAGCGACAGAAGGAGGTTAAGCCAGTGAAGTGGGATAGCTGCACTCAAAAATCATCTCGAGTTGGCATTGACTACTTTGTGGGTAAAGCATGGGAGCTTCGGTTGGCTGCCATCATTGGGAAGCGGCTGGGCGGCCTGGAGCTGCGGAGGTTCATGTAAGCCCTGCTATTTGAAGGGAGGAGGGTGAAGCTGCGATCTCTCCCGTTATTAAAAACCTAGCCCGGCAACCTCAGGAGGTTAAGAAGCGATGGAGCTGCTTGAGTACCTTGACCAAGAGTTTGCTTCTGCTAGTGAAGAGCGGGAGCGTTTCCGTGTCCAAGACGAACAGCAGGCAAATTGGTGTTTGCGAAAGATTGCCGCCGCCAAAGCGGAGCTTGAGCGTAAGAAAAACCTGGCTGAGGCTGAGATCTTCCGGATCCAAAGGTGGCTTGCCGCCGAGCGGGATAAGCTAAGCGGCACCATTGATTACATGACGGCCCTTCTTGAAGAGTACCACCGGCCACTCTATGAGGCGGACCCCAAGCAGAATAAGACCATCTCCTTACCCTGCGGAAAGCTCCAGTGGCGGAAGGTGCCGACTAAGTTCGAGCGGGACGAGGACAAGTTGGTTGAATGCCTTATGGCTAATCAGATGACAGATTTCATCGAGACCAGGTTTAAGCCCCGCTGGGGTGAGCTGAAAAAGCAGGTTGTGGTCAAGGATGGCTTTGTCTATGACCAGGAGACAGGACTGCTCCTGGATGGTGTGAGAGCAATTGAACTTGGCGAGGAGTTCAAGGTAATTGTGGATGGGGGTGAGAGCACTTGACCTTCCAGTTTCAAAGGGCAACAAAGAGACAAGCAAAGGCCAGAATCGGTATTGCGGGCCCTGCTGGATCGGGCAAGACATATACGGCCCTTCTGCTTGCAACATCGATGTGCAATAGGGTGGCCGTGATAGATACTGAGCACGGTTCGGCGAGCAAGTATGCCGATGAATTCGAATTTGATGTGTTGGAGTTGGATGATTTTCACCCGCAAAATTACGTCAAGGCTATCGAGGCCGCCGAAGCCGCAGGTTACGATGGGCTGGTCATTGATTCCATCAGCCATGAGTGGAATGGGAAAAACGGCTGCCTGGAGCTTGTGGAACTATATGCGAAGCGAAGTAAAGGCGGCAATAAATATGCGGCGTGGGCCGATGTGACTCCGTTGCACAATGCCTTCATCGAGGCTATTCACTCTGCGAAGCTGCACATCTTTGCCACCATGCGTTCCAAGATGGACTACATTCAGACAGAAGACAAGGGCCGGACAGTGATCCAGAAGGTGGGGATGGCCCCAATCACTCGTGAGGGCGTCGAATATGAAATGGACATTGTCGGTGAAATGGACCTGGAACACAACATGGTAATCACTAAGTCCAGGTGCAAGGCTTTGGCTGATAAGATGTTTCGGCCGCCAGGGAAGGAATTGGCTGATGCTATCAAGGCCTGGCTCTCTGACGGTGCGCCGGTGATGGAAGAGGAGAAGCAGACCACCACTCAAGAGGCTCCTGTGGCCACAGACCATGAGGAACGTCTCAAGAGGCTGTTTGCGATTGCCAAGGAACAGGCGAGAGCGGCAGGGCATCCAGACCCGACCCTGCATGCCAGGGAACGATGGTTCGCTGTCACAAACACCAAGACCATGGAGGATGTAACTACCGATGCGCTGGATAGGTTTGAAGCAGACCTAAATGCGCCAGAGCTACAAATGGCTGAAGGGCAGTAATCAAGAGGGGCGGTGAATCCGCCCCTTCGCCGTGGGCAGGGGAGGAATGTCGCAGATGAACGTGGTTGCACTAGTCGGGAGGCTAACAGCCGATCCCCAGATGAGATATACACAGTCAGGGGTAGCGGTGACAAATTTCAGGATTGCTGTTGACAGGGGCTATACCAATAAGCAAGGGGAGCGGGAGGCCGACTTTATCGATGTTTGCTGCTGGAACAAACTAGCTGAAAGTACGGCCAATCACCTTCAGAAAGGCCGACTTGTTGCCGTTCAGGGGAGACTGGAGATCCGCAGCTATGAGGCGCAGGATGGTTCCAAGCGGCAGGCGGCACAGATTGTTGCGAGCAGCGTTGCTTTCCTGGATAGGCCAAGGCAAGACACCCAAATAGGCGATGGCCTTCCCTTTGATGACAACGACATGCCATTTTAGAAGGGCCCTTCTTGTGCTGGGCCCTCTATACGCTTCGGCAAGGGGAATGCGTAAATGTGATGTGCTCATTATTGCTCTTGTGCTAATCCTGGTGGCCGGAGTGGGTTGGGGTGCGTATCGTTGCGAGGGCTTACTACCCAACTAAGCATCTGGCCAGATGGTGGACGCAATACGCAAGCTAAACCCGGACTTGGATCCGGGACGGCTGCAGGTGGGGCAGATAGTCCGCTTGCCATGACTCTCCTTTTTGACTTGAGACTTTACAGATATTAACTGGGCTTCCAGTTCCAGGAGGGGGTGCTCGGGCTGTGAAGTGGGACAAGGTTCGATTGGTCTACTACTGCCGAGAATGTCGGCGCACAACATGGGAGTGGTGGCGGGACAATCAATTGACCTGTCAGCATTGCTTGAGCAATAGCATCACGGTTTGGAGGGGGTAGGTGGAGTTTGGAGTCGTATTACGACCGCACCCCATCCATGCATCCGGACGGAACAAGGGTTTTCCAAACCCCGCTTGATCGCAAACGGGAAGAACAGGTGGCTAAGGTCGTTGAGAAGGTCTGGAATTGCAGGCTTAGACATTTCGGTAGCCTGAGCCCCATTGATTGGTATGCGGTCCGCTACGACCGTCTTGTCGGCCTCTTAGAACTAAAGTGTCGCTCACATACAGCCAGCCAGTTCCCAACGGTCTATCTTAACGTCCGGAAGTGGCTGGCTATGCTACTAGCTTCTAACGGGTTAGGGGTGCCACCTGTATTCATTGTCAAGTTCACTGATGGGATCCGCTGGATAGATGTGCGGGAGGTCAATGCTGGCCAGGTGAGCCTAGCTGGGTGCGGGCAGGTGCGCAAAGGGGCCAGTATCGAGGATGTGGAGCCGATTATCGAGGTGGATGTTAGAAGGATGAGGGTTTTAGCTGATTAGACAAGTATTTGCTGGGAACCGTTTCGTCCCACTTGGACTCATCAGGCCCGGCTGGGCAACGGTTCTGGGGCGGTGACTGTAGGAGGTAATGCGTCCGTGAGAATGTCTGCCAATTTAGCGTACGTTTCCGTCGTTTCCTTGGCAGTCTTGTATACCGTCTGTGCAGGACTGTCCGCAAGTATCTTTGCAGC
>JAAYLV010000014.1 GCA_012521755.1 Bacillota bacterium
CCTTTGGCGATGCCGCCGATCCTCACCTGGACCCCGTTTATGTCTACCACCACCGCCCGTTCCTTTTTCCGCGTATCCGTCGTCATGATGGCCCGGGCCGCATCTTCGCCCCCATCAATGCTCAGGACGGAAGCTGCCTGCTTGATTCCCGCCTCCACCTTGTCGATCGCCAAAGGCTGCCCGATGACCCCCGTTGAGGCAACGAAGACTTGCTCCGGCTTAATCCCCAGGGCCTCCGCCGCTGTGGCCGCCATGGCCCGGGCATCCGCCATCCCCCGCTCGCCGTTGCAGGCATTGGCGTTCCCGCTGTTGGCCACAATCGCCCGCATGGGGCCCGTCCCGAGATGCTGCCGGGAAAGGAGGACCGGGGCGGCCGCCACCTTGTTGGTGGTGAACACAGCTCCTCCCGCGGCCGGAACCTGGCTAACGATCACGGCCAGGTCCAGACCTTTCGCCTTCAGTCCACAATGGACACCGGCCGCTAGAAAGCCCTTAGCGGCGGTGACTCCCCCCTCAATAGGCTTAACTGCCACTATTACCACCCCATTCCAATTAAATCCTAGGGACAACGCGACCTTTACGGATAAAGGCCGACGGTCCTAAGGCCCATCCCTTCATCGAGGCCAAACATCAGATTCATGTTCTGGATGGCCTGGCCGGCAGCTCCCTTGCCGAGATTGTCGATCGCGACCATCACCAGGAGCCTGCCGAGCCGTTCATCGACCCTCACCGCCAGGTGCGCGTAGTTGCTGCCCGCAACGGCTTTAGTTTGGGGCAGAGCCGGGGGCGGCAGGACGCAGACAAACTCCTCCCCCCGGTAGTGCTCCTCATAAAGCTCCCTGACCGCATCTTCGGCCATGGCCGATCGCAACTTCAGGACTAAAGTGCTGAGGATCCCCCGGCTCATGGGGACTAGGTGCGGCGTGAAGGAGACTTGCACCTCGGTCTTCCCGTAGAGCCCTGCCTGGACTTCTATTTCCGGGGTGTGCCGATGACTGGCCACGCCATAGGGACACAGATTTTCCGTCCGTTCGGGGAAGTGATTCGTTACGGTAGGCTTGCGTCCGGCCCCGGAAACGCCCGACATGGATGCCACCACCACATCCTTGGGATCGATGATGTCGGCCTTGAGGGCCGGGGCCATTCCCAGGAGGATGCTCGTTGGGTAGCAGCCAGGATTGCCGATTAGATCGGCTCCTTTGATCTGGTCCCGAAACAGCTCCGGCAGTCCATACACCGCCTTCGGCAGCAGGTCGGGACAGGAATGGTCGATCCCGTACCACTTCTTGTAAAGCTGGGTGTCATGGAAACGAAAATCAGTGCCGATATCGATAAATTTCTTGCCCGCAGCCAGCACCGCCGGCGCAAGCTCCATGGCCGCCCCGGCCGGCACCGCAGCGATGATGCAATCACACTGGGCGGCCATCTCTTCGATGTCCACCGGAGCAAAGACCCAAGGAGCATGGGCAAAGGCCGGGAGCACATCTCCCACCCGGGAGCCCGCGTAGGTGTGGGAGGCAAGATAGGTCACCTCCGCTTCAGGGTGACCGGCCAAGATGCGCAAGAATTCACCCCCGGTGTAGCCCGAACTGCCGATAATGCCAACCTTAATCATCTAAACCGCCCTTTCCCAAGCCAAATATAGCATAATTATACTATGTATCTGCATAACCATGCAACCACCCTTTCGGGTCTAGACCTGGACCTCTCCCACCACTAGCACCTCGCAGCCGCACTTGGGGCACTCCTTGCCCTTCAGCCAGCTTTGCACCTTCCCCCATCCCCGGCCGAGCACCCTCGTCCGGCAGCGGGGACAGTAGGTGTCACTTCCTCCCGGATAGGGAAAGTTGCCCAGATAGACGTAGTCCAATTCCGCCCGGCCAAGCTCTAGGGCCTTGATCATGGTCTCTGGGGGGGTAGGCGGAGCATCCCACCGATAGGCGGGGAAATACCGGGAGAAATGGAGGGGGGTGTCTCGACCGAGGTTCTCAGCCACCCAATCGATCAAGGCCCGGATCTGGGTTTCACCATCATTAAGCCCCGGGATGATGAGATTAGTTATCTCCAGATGACACTGCCCCTTGGCAGCTTTGGCGGCAGCTAGAACAGTGTCCAAATCGCCCTTCACCACCCGTCGGTAAAAGTCACGGTCCATGGCTTTAATGTCGATATTCAAGGCATCAATCAGGGGCATAAGCTCGGCGAGGGGCTCAGGGTTGATCATGCCGTTGGTCACCAGCACATTGACTAGTCCCCGTTCTTTGACTAGCTCGGCTGCATCTTTGACATATTCATACCAGACGATGGGCTCGGAGTAGGTGTAGGCAACGCCCAGGCTGCGGTCGGCAAGGACAGCTAGCCTCTCCGGCTCGATTATCCTGCCCGGTATTTCCCCTTGGGAGATGGACCAGTTCTGACAGAAGGGACAGGCAAGGTTGCACCCCCAGGTGCCGACGGAGAGGATAGTCCCTCCCGGATAGAAATGATACAGTGGTTTTTTCTCGATGGGGTCTAAGGCAAGACTAGTGCAGGAGGCATAGTTTAGGCTGATGATGTCATCGCCGGCACACTCCCGCGCCCGGCAAACGCCCCGCTTCCCCGGCCCTAGCAAGCACCGATGGGGACAAAGCAGGCAGCGGAGCTTGTCTCCTTCCCGCTGGCTATAACCGGTTTGCAAGCATCGATCCCTCCATCAGTAGCGATCTACCCGGAAACGCAGCACCTCCACCTGTTCGTCGGGTCCGATCCCTGCCTTTTGCTTGGCGATCCGGAGCTGGTCGTCGACGGTGTTGATCCCTTCGATATCGGGGAGCAAGAGTCCCGCCCTGCGCCCCCGCCGCACCAGGATGCCGTACTGTTTTGGATCGAGCTGCCCAAGCTCGGTGACGGGCTCGAGGGGGCTGAGGATGTCCACGGAGAAGCTAAGGCTCGCCAGCTCGCCCACCCCCACGGGGGGAAACCGGGGATCTTCCGTGGCCGCCTGGATCGCATTGGCGATGATCTCTTCGGCAATGGTTTTTCGCGTGCCTTCAATGGTGCCAATGCAGCCCCGCAGGTGCTTGCCGCTGTAGATGGTGACAAAGGCCCCCGCCCGCCCCTTCATGAAATCGGGCAGTACCTTTGGCGGATCGATCACTCGTCCATGGAGCAAGTATTCCGCGACCGCCCTCCTTGCCAGCACCCCCGGGAGTTCCTCATAAGCGACCCTTTCTTGGCCCAGGCCAATGGGGGCAATGACGACAACGCCGTAGCCAACGCCGAAGGGCCCTTCATAGGAGATCACCTTCGCCATGACATCGAGGCCGTCCATAGCCCCAAGGAGCATGGTTACCGGCCTGAGGCCGCACTCGCCTGCCCGCTCCACGAGCTGGGGGTCCATAGCTAAGATGCCTTCCACATCCCAGCCTTCGATCCGTTCCAGGAGCAGCCTGTCGAATTTGGCTCCCATCGGGTCGTATCCCGCGGGGGCGCCTTCGATCAGACGGTGGGACAGATCGCCGCTGGCGATGACGGCAACCCTCCGGCCGACCTGCCTTGCTGCGGCCCGAATGGCCCGGCCACAGCGGTACAGCTCCTGATAGGACAAAAGGGCCATGGACATGGCCACCAGCCGGAAATCCCCCTCTAAGTAGTAAAGGGGCACTAGCGTTCCGTAGTCTAGCGCCCCTGGGACTCCGAACCTGCGGGCCCGCTCCTTGTCAATTCTCTCGACTTTCAGCCCGTCAGCCGTTATATGTCGCTCAATGGCATCAACCAGTTCCAGGTCGTTATCATAGGCGAGTCGAATTCGCTTATAGCCGAAGGAGCCGAAGTCCCCTTCCAAGCGCTTCTCCGTCATGATGCCCACCGCGTCGTAGAAGACCGTTGCGTGGGGGGAGATCACCACTACTGTTTGCGGCTTGGCTTCCCACACCCACCGACCCATCTCCTCCATCGCGGCCCGAGTCGCCCGCACTTTCCTAATGTCCGCCCCACCCACGTCCGGTATCAGCAAAGGGGCATGGGGAGAGAGGCAACCCAGACAAATGTCTGCCATGGCGATCCCTCCTTGACCACCCATTTCTCGCCTTGATGTTCGTCGCCGATGCCCTTTTTCCTTTGTCATTCGTTAGCATGCCTCTTTCCGCCCCTTCCAATGTGCACACATTAGATCAGTCAATTGGCGTTCAGTTAGAGGATTTCCCCGTTATCTGTCGAAATGGACCTTATCCAACCTTGGATAGATTATTAAAGATATCAGAGGAGGTTAGCAAATGCATCATCAACGTGCATGGTACATGTGGTTGGCAGTAGTCTTGGTACTGACCCTAGCATTGTCTGGAGCCGCCCTGGCCCAAAACAAGCCAGTTGTGCTGAAAATGGGCCTTATCTCCCCAGCCGATCACCCGGTAACCAAGGCTTCCGAGTACATGGCTAAGCTGGTGAAAGAGCGAACAGGCGGAGCAGTTGAAATCCAGGTTTTCCCCAGCGGTGTACTGGGCGGTGAGGTTGAGCTCCAGGCGGCAGTCAGGAGCGGCGCCGTTCACATGGCATCCATCGGCGATGGACAGTTGGCCGCTTACAGCAAGCCATGGAACATCTTTGTCATGTATTACATATGGCCCGATGCGGAAACGATGCATCGCATTCAAGCAGGCCCACCCTTTGAACCCTTCGTCAGCGACTACGAGAAGAATGCCGGCATCACCGTCCTGGCCCTGAACTGGGAGCAGGGAACTAGGCATCTCCTGGCCAAGAAACCCATCCGTACCCCCGAGGATCTGAGGGGCGTAAAGATCCGTGTTGACCAGCTGCCCCTCCACGCTGATGCTTGGCGAGTCATGGGAGCGAATCCCACACCCCTAGCCTTCCCCGAGGTATACTCGGCTCTGCAGCAGGGCGTAGTCGATGCGATGGAGTGTCCCTTGAACTGGATCTACACCAGCGGGTTCCATGATCACGCCAAGTACCTCAATCTGACTGCCCACAGCCGTTACATGAATACGGTGATCATCAACACCAAACTCTATGAGAGCCTGTCCCCTGAGCATCAGCAAATCCTCCGGGAAGCTGCCGTTGAAGCGGGGCTTTATGAGACCGAGCTTAGCAGACAGGAAGAGCAGCACTACCGCGAGCTCATGGAGAAGGAAGGCGTCACCTTCGTCGAGTCAGATGTGGAAGCCTTCCGGGCCCGGGTCTTGCCGATGTTTGAGCAGCATATGGATAAGTGGGGACGTGAAGTGTACGACGTAATCATGGGGCAGTAATTCTCCGTCAACGCGACGGGGCTCCCAAAAAATGGGGGCCCCATTGTCTAATCAAGTGCAGATACTAGCGGGAGTAGAGAGATGTATGGACGAGTGGGGACGGGAAATCTACGATGTGATCATGCAGTGATCCCATAGGCGAAGCAGGATGGGGCTTCCACAAGGGAGCCCCATCATCTTGCCCAACAGTAAAGCCAGCTCTCCGGATCCTACTGCCTCAAGCCGAGCCGAGGTGTTTTCTCCCTGCCAATCGTCGCTGCAGCCATGGAAGCAGCAGAATGACGATGCTAAATATGAGGATGCCCAAGGCTGTTGGGCTCTTGACGAAGGAATTAACCGTAGCCCAATAGCTGCCGCGGTTTAGTTGAAATGCCCGCCGCAGGTTGACCTCCATCAGGGGTCCGAGGATGATCCCCAGTACCATCGGCGCCTTCGGTATACTAAGCCTTTCCATCAGGAAGCCGACGAAGCCGAAAGTGATCATCACTCCCACATCAAAGGGATTGTTTCTGATCGCGTAGGCCCCCACCGCGGCCAACACCACTACGGTGGGCAAGAGAATTGCCTTGGACAGGGAGATGAGGCGGGCAAAGAGTCTCGCACCGCAAATGCCGAGGACGAACATGACGCAGTTGGCCAGGAACATGCCGATGAATATGGAGGATACCAAGGCAGGCTCCTGGGAAAAGAGGAGTGGTCCTGGACGTATGCCGTGGAGGATCAGGGCGCCAATGAGAATGGCCGTTACTGAATCGCCCGGAATACCCAGGGATAGCATTGTGATCATCGCTCCGCCAGTGCAAGCGTTGTTAGCCGTCTCGGCAGCAATGATGCCATCGGGGGCCCCTTTGCCCAGCTCATCGGGGTTTTTCGAAAAACGTTTCTGCTGTCCGTAAGCGACGATTGCGGCAATGGTCGCGCCAGCTCCCGGCAATGCACCGATGAATACGCCGATGATCGCCGAGCGTATCACGGTCCAGACATGTGTGGCAAACTCCTGGATGCTGGGCAAGATCCGCTGGAGCTTCTGGGTTGGCGTCTTTTTGTAGCTGCCCGAATAAACCTGCTCGAGGACTTCACTGAGCCCGAAAAGACCGATTAGGATAGGGACGAATTCGACGCCGCTTAGCAAGTTGGGCATCCCCATCAGAAACCGCGGGTAGCCTGTGGCCAAGTCGACGCCAATACACGCCACAAAGAGGCCAAAAAGGCCTGAGGCAAGCCCTCGCACTAGGTTTGAGCCAGAGACATAGGCGACCACGCTCAGCCCAAGCACCGCGAAGGCAAAATATTCCTGGGACCGGAAAGTGGAAGCAGTCCTGGCAATCACCGGGGCGAAGACAGCTAGAGCGACGACAGATAAGAGGCCGCCGATGAAGGAAGCTGTTGTCGCAAGGCCCAGGGCCCGACCTGCTTCGCCCCGCTGGGCCATCGGGTAGGCATCGAAGACAGTCATGAGAGCTGCCGGCGTTCCGGGAATATTGATCAGGGTGGCAGAGATGGAGCCTCCGTACACTGCTCCGCAGTATACTCCGATAAGCATGAGGATGGCAGCCGTTGGCGACAGCGCATAAGTGAACGGCACGAGGATGGCCACCCCCATGTTGGCAGTCAACCCCGGCATGGCCCCAAAAACGATGCCCAGAAAAACGCCAGCCACTAGGAGGACAAGGGGCATTGGTTGCAGTACCAATGACCAACCAAGGGTATACAAGTCAAAGGAGCCTGGTCCCACTCAGTTCAACTCCTCCTTTTTCAGGTCAAAGAGGCACCCTCAGCAAGACAACGAAGATCCCATAGATGCCCAATGAGAGTCCAAGGCTGAAAGCAAGCACGCGAGTCGGCGGACGCTCGCCGAGCAGCAAGGCTCCTCCAGTCAAGAAGGCGAAGGTCAGGAAGAAGAAGCCCCCCCGCAGAATGCTTGAGCTGTAGACCAGGATCATTATTAGGAAGATTAAGGTAGTCTTGACGTGCGCTAGTTGCCAAAGGGAAGCATCATCACCGCGTTTGGGTTCTCCCCTTGTCCGTGCGTCGATTCCCGTCACTATCCCAAGCAGGATCAGCAAAAGGGCAATTGCGCGCGGAAAAAGGGCAGGATTGTTGGCCGGGTTGGCCACCCGGGGATATGTACTGGTTCCAAGGTAGATAGCAATCCCGGCCAGGGACATGACAGCCGTCGCCATCCAGTCTTTGACCAATTTTGCACCCTCCTGCCCTTTCTTGTTCCACTACCGCGACGGAGTAGTGGTGATCAATTCCAGCTCAGCAAGCAACTTGGAAACAAGGACATCTTCTTGCTCCATCACTTCCCGGAATTCCTTCGCGTTCATGTACGCGATGTTGATACCGGCAGTGTTCATGGCCTTCTTGAACTCTTCTGAGGCTGCGGCCGCGGCAACTTTTTTCTCCAGATCAGCCACGATTTCTGGCGGTGTACCAGCGCGGACAACTAGCCCACGCCATACCCCATAGGTCACATCGATGCCCCGTTCCTTAAGGGTTGGCACATCAGGGAACAAAGCATCCCGCTCATCGGCCATGACCGCTAGAGCCTTGAGCTCCCCAGCATCGACTAAAGCCTTGACCTCCGCCGGGCTGATGGTCATCGCTTGAATCTCACCGGAGATGGCGGCGGCAATCGTCGGCGAGCTGCCTGCGTAGAAGACAAAGTCGAGGTCAATCCCGACTTCCCCAGCAAAGATCAAGCCGGCCATATGCCAGATTCCGCCCCGCCCTGAGCAGCCGACGAGGACTTCGCCGGGGTTTTCCTTAACGTATTCGATGAACTCTTCGATGGTGTCGGCAGGAAAGTCTTTTCTGACGGTGATCGCGGATACATCGGCAGCCAGGTTGCCAATTGGAATCATCGTCGTTAAGGGATCGATGTGGGGCTGACCGGTATAGGGTAGAGCAGAGAAAGTCCGGGAGATGATGAGCATATGGTGGCCGTCGGCTGGCTCGGTGATCAGCTTGGCAGCTGCTGCTCCCCCGCTAGCTCCAGTAATGTTCAGTACAACTACCGACACGCCGAGTTCTTTCTCCAAGGCCGGCTGAATGGCTCTCACGACCACATCCATGTTGCCTCCCGGGGCAGCCCCGACAAGAATGGTTACCGGGCGTTCCCACTTCACCGAGGCAAAGGCCAGTGTATTGATGCCCATCAGCACGACTAAACTGACAATCAGCACGGACAGAAACCGCTTCATCTAGTGACCCCCCTTGGCATTAGGTAGATTTAGTTGGAACTCCTAGGTCCCATCTCCTCCTCCCATTGGATCCTGTTTTCGCGGCTTTTGCTTTTTCTTAGTTAATATATATATTTTCTATTCTTCCCTGCATTAGCAGGTCCTTCCTTGCTTCTCTTATCTTTTCTGTCATATACGGCGAATGAAGGCTCATGGGACTAACCGGCGCTGAAGCTAGCGAGACTATAGTTCTTCGGGCTTCGGGGCACTCCTCAGAACCCGGGCCGCCGCCGGCCAAAGTGTCGCATAAAAACGAAGGCACCCAGGATATCCCGGGTGCCTGCTTGCTCGCCAGCTTATTTCTTGATTTCCCAAAAACAGCGTTTGGGAGATTCGATTTTGCCTTCCTTTTTTAATTGGGCCATGATCTTGTCCACTTCCTTGCGATCAAGACCTGTGGCTTCAACCACGGCACCGGCCCGAACGGGCTCTTGCGCTTGCTCGAAAAACTCCAAGACCTTTTGGTAGTTGTCCATAGTACCCTCCCTTTCTTATCTCCTTTCGTGGGGAAATTATAACCTGTCCAGTCTGTTTAGTCCAGATGGCTGGACAATAAAGAGGCAGGCCTACCCCTTAGGATGTCCTAAAGGGCGGCCTGCCAGAGGAGAGTTGAAACCGTTAGTCGGCGATGACCGACAGACCAGCGATGCGGCCAAAGATGACCGCCTTACCGAC
>JAAYLV010000015.1 GCA_012521755.1 Bacillota bacterium
CGGTCGGTGAAATGGACGTTGAACAAGGAACCACCAACGGTCACCGTCCCGGGTATGTTGAGGCCTTTGAAGAGTCTTTCCATCCCCTGGGCGACCTTGGCTGCCAAGTCATTGAGCCTGGTGTAAGTCTCAGGGGTAAGGTGGCGCATGGCCGCCGCGCCGGCGACGGCTGCCAGGACCGTCCCGTTGAAGGTGCCGCTGTGGGGGATTAAGGGGCCCTCCCCCCGGGGATCGAGGGCGGCCATGATCTCCTCCCGGCCGCCGAAGGCTGCAAGGGGCAGACCGCCGGAGATGATCTTGCCCATGGTGGTCAAGTCGGGGAAGATCCCGTATTGGGCCTGGACGCCTCCGGGAGCCGTCCGCAGGCTCATGATTTCATCGAAGATGAGGACGATGCCGTACTCCTCGGTGATGGCCCGCAGGGAGGCGAGAAACTCCCTAGTTGCCGGAATGACTCCCCCCGAGCCAATGATGGGTTCGATGATCACCGCGGCCAGGTCCTGATGGTGGCGCCTGATTAAGTCTTCCGTCGTCCCTTGATCGTTAAAGGGCAGGATGATGACATCCTCCGCCCAAGATGCCGGGATGCCGGCGCTGGTGGGGATGGGATCGAGACTTTCGCTGTAGTCTAGTCCTGGGCCGAAGCTGAACTGGACCGACTCGTGGGCCCCGTGGAAGCCCCCTTCGAACTTGGCCACCTTGTCCCTCCCCGTATAAGCCTTAGCGAGCCGGAGGGCATACATTACCGCCTCAGTCCCGGAGCTGCAAAACCTGAGCTTCTGGACGGAGGGGACCAGCTCAACTAGCATCGCGGCAAGTTCAATCTCTCCCCTCGTTGGGGCTCCATAGCAAAGACCGAGCTCCGCCTGGCGTTGGACTGCTTCCACCACCGGCCCGAAAGAATGACCGTGGATCAAAGAGGTGTAGTTGTTCAAGAAGTCAATCCGCCTTGTCCCATCTTCATCCCACACGTAGGCCCCTTCCCCCCGCTCCATGTACAGGGGATAGGGTTCGAAGTAGACGCTGGTTCTGGTGGTGCCGCCGAGCAAGACTTCCGTCCCCCGCTGGTAGAGGGTCCCCGAGAGGAGGGAACTTCTCCGGTACCGTTCATGCATCTGTTCCCGTGATATCACCGCCATCGCCCCTTTTAGTTAATTATCGTCTTTTTGCCAGTTGCCAGATTCTTCATCGGGCCCGTCGGTCTTTCCTGTTTTGCTGAGAAAGAATCAGGGGCAGGACGGTCCCTGCCCCATGGCGGCTACTCTTTGGTGACGATCCGGTAGGTGACCTCCCTTTCCGCGCTGGGCGGAAGGTAAACCTCTATCTCCAGCAGGTGGGCCTCAGGCCGCTCGTAGGGCAGGGAACACTCGAGAACCTCCCAATCCCCCCAGAAACGGTCCACCACCTTGATGATGATCCCTTCATCCTTGGGATTGGTCAAGATCACCTGGAAGGTCTCTTCCTTCCGCCAGCCCCGGTCCTTTTCCTCAAGCTTGATGCGCTTAGCCGTCAGATCGAAGGACCGCCCCAAAGGGAGGGTGACCTTTTGTCCCGGGGCGATGTGGCCAAGGACACCCTGGCCGATGAGCTCCCCGGAATCGCCATCCAAGATGCGCCAGCTTCCCGCCGGGAGAGGCGATGGCGAATCGAGCTCCAGGGTTGCCCAGACCCCTTCCCGCTGCCCCACCTCGAGGGAATAGCGAACTTGGGCGGGAACCTCCCGGGAGAAAAGGGAGATGTGCTTGGCCGCCCCCGCCGGTAAAGCAATGGGCCTGCCCAAGGTGTATGTATGATACTCGAAAAGATCCCCTTCCTGGACAAAGGCAGCAGCTTTCATCAGGCCGACGCCCCGTTGATTCAGCTCCCCCGCCACCAGCTTCACATTAGCCTCGGGGAAGGAAGCTCCCGCGTCGTTTCGGATGGCAGCCCACGCGTCCAGGTGGAGGAGGCCTTCGGCCAGGGTCCCCGTGTAGTTCACATCCCACAGGAGCCCACGGGCGATGTAGGTGAGCTCAACTAGGTGCCGGCCCATGGCCCCGGCCTCAATGAGGCAGTCCAAGGCGGGCTCCAGGATCGGATCCTCGGCGAGGGGAAGGCCAAGCCACCCGGGGGGATTGATGAGGATCTTGTCCTCGGCTTTGACGATGATTCCCTGCCGGTGGGAGAGGAGCTCCACCTCTTGGATGCCGCGATCGCTGATAAGCTGCACTTTCTTGCCCTGGTAACGGTCAAGAAGGACCGATGGATCGACCAGGTCATGCTGGAAGCTGTACTCCAGGAGAGAGATGGGCCCATCGAGGGAACGGAGCTTCACGGAACCCTCGTCCAACTTTGCGGCGACCCCAGTCAGCTCAACCTGGTTTATCCCTGGCGCGAGGACCAGCTCCCGGTAGTCCCGAACGACTGCCCAGCCTCCATTGTAGATGACGAGGCTGGGAGTCGGCGCCGCTAGGACTGCGGTGCTGAGCAACAGGGCCAACAAGGAAAGCAATGCCTTTTTCATGTTTTCACCCCCTGCTCCATTGTTCGGCACCGGAAGAGGCCCTCCTGCCCAAGAGGAAAGGTCGACCGAGGTGACGAACTCCCAACTAAACCGAGGGGGAGGTGCGTGAAATGTCTTTAGAGCAGATTACCACCAGAGTCGATGGGGAGTACCGGCGGGTGCGGGCTGAAGAAGCTGTGAAGGCTTTGCAGAAAAACGACTTCCAAGCCTACTTTTTCCCCACCAGGGAAGAAGGGATTGCAAAGGCCTTGGAGCTGATCGAGCCGGGGGCTACCGTTGGCTGCGGCGGCTCCGTCACCATCCGGCAGCTTGGCCTGTTGGACATCCTTGCGGAGCGGGGCAACACCGTCATCCATCACTGGCGGGACGATCTGCCCCGGGAGGAGGTCAACCGCCTGCGCAAAGAGGCCATGTTCGCCGATGTGTACCTTTCCAGCTCCAATGCCATCACCCTCCAGGGCCAGCTGGTGAACACCGATGGGGTGGGCAACAGGGTGGCCGCGATGATCTTCGGGCCGCCCCGGGTGATCGTCCTTGCCGGCTACAACAAGATCGTTGCCGACGAAGAGCAGGCCAGGGAGCGGATTAAGAACGTAGCCAGCCCCAAGAACGGCCTCCGCTTCGGGGGCAAAACCTCCTGCGCCCAAGTGGGCCGGTGCATGGACTGCAGCTCCCAGCACCGCATGTGCAAAGCTACGGTCATTCTCGATCGGCGGCCCACCTTGACCGACTATCACATTATCATCATCGGGGAGGATCTCGGCTACTAGGGCGACAGGCCCCTCCGCCTCAGCAGGTAGATGAAAAAGGGTCCTCCGCAAAGGGCGGTGATCAGCCCCACTGGCAGTTCGGTGGGGCTGATGATCGTGCGCGCAAGAGTATCGGCCGCAACGAGGAACACTGCCCCCAGCAAAGCCACCGCGGGGAGGAGGGATCTGTGATCGGGCCCGATGATCATCCGGACCATGTGGGGGGCGATGAGCCCCACAAAACCGATGGGGCCTGCGGTGCTCACCGCGGTGGCCGTGAGTAGTGACCCGGCGGCGAGCAGGATCCTTTTCACCCGCTCCACATCCACCCCCAAATGCTGGGCCTGTTCCTCACCGAGGAGGAGCACATTCAGCTCCCGGGCATGGAGGCCCACCATGGCCAGCCCAATGACTGTGTAGGGCAGGGCCATCCCCACGTAATGCCAGGTAGCGCCGGCAAAGCCCCCCATCAGCCAGAAGACCACCTGGTGGAGGCGTTCATCGGCGAAGTAGACGAACAGGGAGACCAAGGCGGAAAGGAAAGAGCCAACGGCGACCCCTGCCACGAGCAAGGTGAGCACCGGCACCTTCCCGCCCGTCCGGGCTAGGTTGTAGACTAGGAGCATCGTCGCCACCGCCCCCAGGAAGGCCAGGATCGGCACGGAGTCAAGGCCTAAAAAGCGCAGCTGCAAGCCAAGGGCCATGGCGACGACCGCCCCCAAGGAAGCGCCCGATGAGACCCCGATCACGTACGGGTCGGCCATGGGATTCTTAAACAGGCCCTGGAACACCGCCCCCGCGGTAGCCAGACAGCTGCCGACCAGGGCCGCAAGGATCACCCGGGGCAGCCTGATCTGCCTGATGATGGTGGCAAAGCTCCCCTCCTGGGAAGGATCAGTCAAGATGCGGGCGACTTCTCCCGGAGGAATGTAAACGGAGCCTGCCCCCATGGCGATGAGAAGAACTCCCAGGAGGGCTGCCCCTAAGAGAGCGGTGATCGCCCAGGGTCTTTTGGTCTTCACTTGTCTTCTCCCTTCTCCCCGTGTAAGATCCTGGCCACCTCTTCGATGGCGGCAACAATCCGCGGGCCGGCCCGGGCGATCATATCTGCATCGATGGAATAAACCCGGCCCTCCTTGACGGCGGTCAGGTCTTCCCATCCGGGGGGAAGGGGAGCATCGGCAACGGCCCCAGAGCCGTGGGTCTTGGGCGAGAGGATCACTTCCGGATCCCTGAGGACCACCACCTCGCTGCTAAAGCGCGGATAGCCCTTGGCGGCATCCCACGCGATGTTCTGGCCGCCGGCCAAGGTAATGGCGCTATCGACGAAGCTGCCCGGCCCGGCCACCATGAGGGGGTCGTGCCACACTTGATAGAGCACCCGGGGGCGCTCCTTCCCGGCGATGAACTCCTCGACGGCCAAGAGGCGCTCCCGGAGGTTCCCAGCCAGGGCACTGGCCTCCCCGTCCCGGCCGACGGCATAGCCCACCCGCTCGATGGCCGCGAGGACATCGGCCACCGTCTCCGGAGAGATGATGATCCCCCTTACGCCAAGTCGGGCTAGATTCTCGATGACCCCATCGTTGAAGCTCGTCCCCAGGACCAGATCGGGGCTCAAGGCGACGATCTCCTCCACGTTGGGATCGGAGAATCCCCCCACCTTGGCCTTTTGTTCGGTCTCCGGGGGGTAGTTGCAGTAGTCGGTCACCCCCACCACCTGATCCCCCGCCCCGATGGCGAAGAGGATTTCGGTGTTGCTCGGAGCCAGGGACACGATCCTTTCCGGAGGGTGGGGGATGATGACCTTCCGGCCGGCATCATCGACTATCTCCCGGGGAAATCCCCCCTGGGCGGCCGCGCCGGCAGTCAGGCAAAGCAGGATTAGCAAGATGCAAAACCTTTTCATCGTGGGCGGCACTCCTTACGACAGCTCATCCAACAGACGCAAGTATTCAATGCTGCGGCTGGCGGCAGTGTATTGATCTGGCTTTTGCATGACCTCTAGGGAAATGAACCCATCGTATTTTAACGCTTTCAAGGCCCGCATAATATTTAAAAAGTCAATCTGGCCGGTCCCCGGGTAACGCCGGGTGGCATCGGCAAAATGGATGTGGTAGCAGTAGTCGATGGCCTCGATGAAGCTGGCGATGATGGACTTATCTTCGATGTTCATGTGGTAGACGTCGAGCATGAGGCCAAAATAGGGGTTGTTGAACGCAGCGACGAACTCGAGGGCCTCTTGGGTCGAACAGAGGAAGTTGATCTCATAGCGGTTGACAGGCTCGAGGAGGACCCGGACGTCCTTGGCCGCGGCATACTCCAGGACCTCGCTGAAGGCTTCTCTCGCCCATTTTAAAGAGTCGGCCCGGTCAACGCCGGGACGGAAGGATCCCCGCAGCCGCCCCACATTGATCTGGGAGTCCAACAAGTCAGCAAAATCGATGACCTCTTTCGTCCTTTGGACGGCCTCCCGGCGGACTGCCGGGTCCGGGTCCATGAAGGACAGCCGGTCGATGCCGAAGACTTCCCCGGTGCAAACATCGGGGACCTCCAGGGCAAATTCCTCAAGGGCCTTCTTGATCGCCTCCTGATCCAGCTCCCGGGGAGAGCGGACCATGAGCTCAACCCCATCATAACCTAGTTCCTTTAAAGCAGCCAGGGACTCACGAAAATCACCGCGAAAAGCCAGTACATCGGGGGATTTGGTATCGGGCGTCGCCACCGTATAACTAAACTTCACGATGCAGCCTCCCTTCGCAAATTGTGATCAGTAATTCTCCCCCACCCCCGCCAGCGCCTCCTTCGTCCGCAATAATCTGCGTTTGCACTATGTGCAATGATCTTTGTTCATATGAAATCTTTCATTTCGCGGAAGGGATTTGCATAGAATAAGAGAAAGGTTGGTTATCAGCCATTTCAGGAGGGATAGCCATGCAGGTTGCCGAGGTAGTTGTCCGTATTTTGAAGGATGAAGGGATCGATGTGGCCTTCGGGATCCCCGGCGCCTCCATCAACCCCGTCTACAAGTATCTGCCCGAAGGGGGCATCACCCACTACATCGCCCGCCATGAAGAGGGGGCTGTCCACGCTGCCGATGCCTACTTTCGGGTGAGCGGCAAGATGGCGGCGGCGCTGTGCACCTCGGGCCCTGGGGCCACCAATTTCGTCACGGGCCTTTACACAGCCCAAATCGACTCCATTCCCCTGATCGCCATCACCGGCCAAAACACCACCGACCAGCTGGGCAAAGAAGCCTTCCAGTGCGTCGACATCGCAGCTATCGCCCGACCGGTGACGAAGGCCGCCTGGTGCATCACCAATCCCGCGGATGTCCCCGGGATCCTCCGCCAGGCCTTCCATATCGCCCGCTCCGACCGGCCAGGGCCCGTGCTCATCGACTTGCCCCTCGATGTGCAAACGGCATCCATCGACTGGGAGCCGGGCCGGGACCGCTCCATTCCCGTCCCGCGCAAGGCCCCTAATCAAGAAGACATCCGCCAGGCTTTAGCTTTGGTGCTGGAGGCGGAGCGGCCAGTCCTCCTCCTTGGGGGCGGGGTCATCCTGGCCGGGGCGGAAAAGGAAGCCCGGGAGCTGGCGGAGCTTCTGAGCCTGCCGGTGATCAATACCTACACAGCCAAGGGCGTCATCCCCTCCCGCCATCCTTTGTATGTGGGGCAGGTTGGCATCCAGATAGGCACCCCCTTCGGCAATAAGTTTTTCTTGGAAAGCGACCTGGTCCTGGCCATCGGCTGCCGCTTCAACGATCGCCACACAGGGAAGCTAGGCGTTTACATTGGCGACCGGCGCTTCATCCACATCGATGTGGATCCCCACCAAATCGGCAAGATCGTCCCGGCAGAACTGGGGATCGTTGCTGATGCCAAGCTGGCCATCGCAGCTTTGCTGGCCGAGGCGCAAAGACAAGGCATTAAACGGGTTCCTTCCGGCAGGGTCGCGGCCATCCCGCAGGAAAGAGAGGCCATGCGGCGAAAGACAGATTACGAGGATCATCCCATCAAGCCCCAGCGGGTATTCCACGAAATCAACGCCTTCTTCGATGAGAACACGATTTTCACCACCG